>JBLNAC010000220.1:0-5469 GCA_050259155.1 Syntrophothermus sp. | reverse complement strand
GGACGGCGCGGCGAACGTCGGAGAGGGTCGCCAGCGTCAGCTGGTTCTGCAGCGCCAGCGTGTAGATCATCCACGCCACGCCCGCCAGGAAGCCCATCGTGATCGCCGTGAAGATCGCGTCGGCGACGTTCCCCCCGTGCGGCAGGAAGGCGATCGGCACCGCCAGCAGCAGGACGATCAGGGCGTTGCGGAGGTTCCGCATGCGGCGATTGTAGGGCGTGTCGCCGCCCGCCCGGCCCGCGTCAGCCGCGGGCGGCCGCCGCCGCGCCGCGCCGCGACGAGGCGCGGGCCAGCAGGACGATCGCCAAAGCCACCGCGGCGACGGTCTCGGCGACCGGGCCCGCCGCGCCCGTGCCGAACAGCCTGGCGACCCCGTAGAGGGCGGCGCCTATCACGGCCGCCGCCGGCAGGGTCAGAAGCCAGGCGGCGATGATGTTGCCGGCGATGCCCCAGCGCTGCGCCGAGACGCGTCTCACGGTCCCGGCGCCCATGACGCCGCCGTTGATCGCGTGCGTGGTCGAGATCGGGAACCCGAGGGCGGTGGCGACGACGATCGTCACCGCACCGCCGCTCTGGGCCGAGAAGCCCTGGGCGGGGTCCATCTTGATGATGCGAGCGCCGCCGCCCCGAAGGATCCGCCAGCCGCCGCTGTAGGTGCCGAGGGCGATCGCCGCCGCGGCGCCGAAGATGGCCCAGAGCGGAGGGTCGGAGCTCGCGGCGAGGCTGCCGCTCGCGACCAGCGCGAGGGTGATGACGCCGCTGGTCTTCTGCGCGTCGTTGGCGCCGTGAGCGGCGGCAAGCAGACCGCCGGAGATCACCTGCGCGCTGCGAAATCCCCTGCTCACCGGGCCCGGGCGGCGGCGACCGAAGAGGAGATAGGCGAGGACGATCAGCGCTCCGCCCGCCAGGAAGGCGACGAGCGGCGCCGCCAGGGCGGGCAGCAGGACCCGGTCGAGCAGGCCCCTGCCATCGAGCGCCGCGGTCCCGGCCGCCGCCAGGGCGGCGCCGACGACGCCGCCGATCAGGGCGTGGGAGGAGCTCGAGGGATACCCGAACCACCAGGTCAGCAGGTTCCAGGCGATCCCCGCGAGCACTCCGGCGAAGACCACGGTCGCGCTGATCTCGCCGACCACGACGACGTCGTTGACGATCGTCGCCGCCACCTCGATCGAGACGAACGCGCCCAGGAAGTTGAGGACCGCCGCCAGGATCAGCGCGACCTGCGGCGGCGCGGCGCCGGACGAGAGCGCGGTCGAGATCACGTCGAGGGTGTCGTGGAAGCCGTTGCTGAAGGCAAAGAGGAGGGCCGCGCCGACGACGATCCCGATGACGAGATCGGAGTTCACGAATTCTTGATCACGATCCCCTCGAGGATCTGGGCCGCGTTCTCGGTCGCGTCGATCGCGTTCTCCAGGACCGCGAAGATGTCCTTCCAGCGGATCACGACCATCGGGTCGATGCCGTCCGAGAACAGCGAGGCGACGGCGTCGCGCGAGATCCGGTCGCCGTCGTTCTCCAGGCGGTGGATCTCGATCCAGTAGCGGTCGAGACCCTTGAACCCGCGCAGGCCCTCGAGCCCGGCCGCGAGCTGCTCGCAGGCCTGGACGAGCACCGCGGTCAGCGCCTGCGCCTGCGCCATCGGCGCCTCGATCTTGTAGAGGCCGAGGAAGTCGGCGGCCTCCTCCGTGTAGTCGACGATGTCGTCCATCTGGGTCGCAAGGCCGTAGATGTCCTCGCGATCGATCGGCGTCACGAAGGTCGAGTTGAGCCGTTTGATGATGTCGTGGGTGATCCGATCCCCCTCCTGCTCGGCCTTGAGGATCTCCCGCGACAGGCTCTGATCGTCGGGCCAGGTCGCCATCATCGAATCGAGCAGCCGAGCCGCGCGCAGGGTGTTGCGGCCGCTCTCTATGAAGAGGTCGAAGAAGCCGAAATCGCGCGAGAGCAGCGACAGCCTGGCCATCGCCGCATCCTAGTTGTCAGCGGCCGATCGGCCGACCTCGGTCGGCGGTCAGCCCGCCGCGCCCGCGAGCTGCTCGGCGGCGCGGGTGGCGTGGTGCTCGCGCAGCTCCTCCTGGACGCTGCGCCGCGACTCCTCGGGCGCGACCGCCCGCGTCCAGGTGCCGTCGGGGGCGAGCTCCCAGGAGTTGGCGTTGTCGGCGAAGCAGCGCTCGAGGACGTCCAGCATCTCGGCCATCAGCTCTGGGTCTTCGACCGGCGCGACCAGCTCGACCCGGCTGTCGAGGTTGCGGGGCATCAGGTCCGCCGAGCCCATCAGGATCCGCGTCTCCGCGCCGCGGCGGAAGGCGTAGACGCGAGAGTGCTCGAGGAAACGGCCGACGACCGAGACGACCCTGATGTTCTCGGAGACGCCGGGGACGCCCGGGCGCAGGCAGCAGATGCCGCGCACGTTGAGGTCGATGCGGAGGCCCGCGGTCGAGGCCTCGTACAGCGCCCGGATGCAGCCGGCGTCGACGAGCGAGTTCATCTTCATCGCGATCCGCGCCTCCTCGCCGGACCGATGGGCGGCCACCGTGCTCTCGATCTCCTCGATCATCCGGTCGCGCATCGTCGTCGGCGAGACGAGCACCTTGCGATAGACCGCCGGGCGCCCGTAGCCGGTGAGGAAGTTGAACATCTCGGCGACGTCGGCGCCGACGTCCGGGTCCGCGGTGAAGAGCCCGAAGTCGGTGTAGAGGCGAGCTGTCTTGGGGTGATAGTTGCCGGTCCCGATGTGGACGTACTCGCGGACCCGCTCGCCCTCGCGGCGCACGACGAGGATCGCCTTGACGTGCGTCTTCAGGCCCGGGATCCCGTAGACGACGTGGACGCCCGCCTCCTCCAGCGACTTCGCCCAGTGGATGTTCGCCTCCTCGTCGAAGCGGGCCTTCAACTCGACCATGCAGACGGCCTGCTTGCCGCGTTCGGAGGCGCGGATCAGCGACGGCACCAGCGGCGAGTCGTCGCTCGTCCGGTAGACCGTCTGCTTGATCGCCAGGACGTCGGGGTCCGCCACCGCCTGCTCGACGAAGCGCTCGACCGAGCTCGAGAAGGAGTCGTAGGGGTGATGGACCAGGATGTCGCCGTGGCGGATCGCGGCGAACATGTCGACGGGCTCCCCGTCCTCGCCCTGTAGACGGGGCTGCGTGACGGGAGACCAGGGCGCGTAGCGCAGCTCGGCGTGGCCGGAGACGTCGGCGATGTCGGCCACGTCGGCGAGCCCGATCAGCCCTTCCACGTCGTAGACCTCGCGATCTTCCAGCCGCAGCGCGTCGATCAGCTGCTCGCGCAGCTTCGGGTTCATCCCGGCGGCGATCTCGAGCCGGACGACCTCGCCGAAGCGGCGGCGCCGCAACTCGTCCTGGACGGCCTGCAGCAGGTCGTCCGCCTCGTCGGAGACCGTGAAGTCGGCGTCGCGGGTGACGCGGAAGTAGCCGTGGTCGACGACGTCGGTGCCCGGGAAGAGGGCGTCGAGGTTGGCGGCGATGACCTCCTCGAGGGGCACGAAGGAGGTCCCGTCGTCGCCGACCGGGAGAAACCGCCCCAGCAGCTCCTTGGGCACCTTGACGCGGGCGATGATCTCGCTGCCACTTTCGGGGTCGCGGAGGAGGACCCCGAGGCTGAGCGAGAGGTTGGAGATGTACGGGAAGGGACGGCCGAGCCCGATTACCAGCGGCGTCAGCGCGGGAAAGACCTGCTCGTGGAAGCGGGCGTCGATCTCGCGCCGCTCCTCCGCCGTCGCGGTCTGCAGCGTGACGATCCGGATCCCCTCCTCCTCCAGCGCCGGGCGCAGGACGCCGCCGAAGCAGGCGTGCAGCCTGCGGTCCAGATCCAGGACGCGGGCCTGGATCCGGTCGATCTGGGCCGCGGGAGCGAGGCCGTCGGGGCCGCGGGCGTCGATGCCGGCGTCGAGCTGGTCGAAGAGCCCGGCGACGCGGACCATGAAGAACTCGTCGAGATTCGAGGCGTAGATGCCGCAGAAGCGGAGGCGCTCGAGCAGCGGAATCGCGGGGTCCTCGGTGAGCTCCAGGACCCGCTTGTTGAACTCGAGCCAGGAGAGCTCGCGATTGAAGTACAGGGCGGGATCGTCGATCGATCCATCGTACCCAGCCACCCCATTCTCCACCTGCGCTCAGGCGGCCTGGACGAGAGCCTGCCGCCGCCCCGAGGGGGCGGCGTCCAGGGCCTCGCCGTAGCCGGCCGCCAGCTGGCCCAGCGAGCGCTCCCAGGTCCGCGACCGCGCCGCCGCGGCGGCCGCCGCGCCGAGCTGGCGGCGAAACAGCGGCGCCCCTGCCAGCTGCAGCAGGGCCCCGGCGAGGTGGTCCGGGTCCGGGCGGCAGAGCAGGCCCGTGTGGCGGTTCTCGACCAGCGCCGCGGGGCCACCCTCGGCGACGGCGACGACCGGCAGGCCGCTTGCGGCAGCCTCGACGATCACCTGGCCGTACGTGTCGGTGGTGCTGGCGAAGAGGAACGCGTCGGCGCTGGCGTAGGCGCGGGGCAGGTCCTCGCCGCCCAGCCAGCCGAGGAAGGTGGCGGCGTTCCCCAGCTTCGCCCGGAGCTCCGCTTCCTCCGGCCCGCCGCCGGCGACGAGCAGGTGCAGGCGGGGGTCGGCGCGGTGCGCGCGGAGGAAGCTCTCGGCGAGTAGATCGACGCCCTTCTCGCGGGTCAGCCGACCGGCGTATAGGACCTTGAACTCGCCTGGGAAGGCGGCGCGGTCGGCCCTGGCCGGATCGAAGCGCGCCAGGTCGACGCCCCGCTCCCAGCGCCCGATCCGCTCCCGCTCGGCTCCCAGGGAGGCGAGCGAGTCGTCGGCCGAGAGACTGGGCGAGAGCACCCGCTCCGGTGCCCGGTAGAAGGCGCCGAGCGCGATCCGCGACAGCGCCTCCAGCTCCGCGTCCCCGCTGCGCATCCGCGCGTAGGTCGCGAGCTCGGTGTGGTAGCTGGCCAGCAGCGGCACTCCGAGGATGCGGGAGAGCAGCGTCGCCACGACGCCGGCCGGCCCGGGCGCGGTGACGTGGATCAGGTCGTACCGGCCCTCCGCCAGGGTCTCGACCATGTCCGGCAGCCCGGGGACGCCCAACGTCAGCCCGGCGTAGAAGGGAAGCTCGAGCTCGGCCGCGGCCGGCAGACGGCGGTCGACGCCGCTGTCGGTGCCGATCACGTCGACCTCGAACCCGGGGACTCCGCGCTCCCGGACCTGCTCGATCGTGTGGGTCACCCCGTGCATCGAGCCGATCCCGTCGGCGATCAGGGCGACGCGGCGAGGAGCCACCTCGACGGCCGCGAGATTCCCTTTCTCGGCGGCGAGGAAGGCGGTCGACGGCACGTAGGGAACCGCCGGCAGCAGGGCCTCGAACAGCCTGTCGGCGGCGCTCTGGAGATCGCCCGCACCGACCTCCACGACGCCGGCCTCGATCGCCTCGCGGAGCCGGCGGTCGTGGGTGCGGCTGGCGCGGCGGTGAAGGTCGG
>JBLNAC010000219.1:0-2827 GCA_050259155.1 Syntrophothermus sp. | reverse complement strand
GACCCCCCGGACTGAGAGATGGCCGACCCGACCCAGCCCTCGCCCCCCGCGCCCACGCCGGAGACGGAGACCGAGCACCGGACCGTCGCCGAGCTCGTCTTCGACGTCTCCGAACGCGCCTCGACGCTGATCCGCGAGGAGGTCGAGCTCGCCAAGGCGGAGGTCTCGGAAAAGGTCAACAGCCTGCTGCGCGGCTCCGCGGTCGGTGTCGCCGCGGGCACATTCGCCTTCCTCGCGCTGATCCTCGTTATGGAGGGGATCGCCTGGCTGCTGAACGAAGAGGTCTTCGACGGCAAGACCTGGCCCGGCTTCTTCGTCGAGGCGGCGCTGTTCCTGCTGGTCGCCGCGCTCGCCGGCTTCATCGCCTACCGGGCCGTGCAAGCGGGCTCGCCGCCCCTGCCCGAACAGGCGATCGAAGAGGCGAGGCTGACCAGGGAGATGCTGGCCGGCGAGGAGCACGACGGGGCTGCGGAGGGGGCCGCACAGGCGGCGGCCGCGACGGTGACGGCGACCGCGCCGCAGGCGACCGCGCCGCAGGCGTCGAAAGCGACCGAGCCGGCGGCGTCGACGGCGGAGAAAGGGCCGGAGAAATGAGCTCCGACCCACGAGCGGGGCGGCCCTCGACGAGCGGGATGCCCGGGCGCTCGGCGGCCGAGATCCGCCGCGACATCGACGTCCAGCGCCAGGAGCTCGGCAGCTCGGTCGAGGCGCTGCGCGGGCGGGTCACGGAGCTGACCGACTGGCGCCGCCAGGCGCGCGAGCACAAACGGGAGCTGATGATCGCCGCGGCCGCCGTCGGGTTCCTGGTCGGCGCGCGCCTGATGTTCGGTCGCCGCCGCTGACGCTCAGGGGGCGACGAGCTGCGTCGGGATCGAGCCGACGCCGAGCAGGCCCGGGCCGACGTGGGCGCCGAGGACGGCGCCGATCTCCGAGGTGAAGAGGGGCTCGCAGCCGAAGATCTCGCGGCAGTCGTCGCAGAGTGCCGCCGCCGTGTCGGGGTCCTGGATGTGCTGGACGACCCAGCCGTCAGCGCCCGATTCGTGCCGCTGGCGGGCGTAGTCGCGCAGCCGCTCCAGCGAGCGGGCGCGCGTCCGCACCCGCTCGACCGGCGTGATCTCCTCCTCCAGGGTGAGGATCGGCTTGATCTTCAGCGCGCTGCCGATCCAGGCCCGGGCGCCGCCGATCCTGCCACCGCGGCGCAGGTACTCGAGGGTGTCGATCGCGAACCACATCTTCAGCGCCGCGCGCACCTCCTCGGCGCGTGCCAGCGCCGCCGCGCCGTCGCCCCCCGCCTGCGCGGCCGCGGCCGCCCCGAGCGCGCAGAGGCCCATCCCGCCGGCGGCCGAGCGGGAGTCCATCACGAGGATCCGCTCACCCCCCTTGCCCTCCTCGATCAGGCGCTCGCGCGCCTGGCTGGCGGCCTCGAAGGTTCCCGAGATCCCGGCCGATATGTGGATCGAGACGATCTCCCTGCCGGCGGCGAGCAGCGGCTCGTAGACCGCGATGAAGTCCCCGATCGAGGGCTGCGAGGTGGTCGCCCCGCTCTCGGACGCGCGCAGGCGCTCGAAGAAGGCGCCGTAGTCGGCGATCTCGGTCTCGCGCTCCTGCTGCCCGTCGATCGAGACGTAGAGGCTGATCACGCTGATCTCCCGCTCCTCCAGCAGCCAGGAGGGCAGGTAGCAGGTGCTGTCGCAGACGACGGCGGTCTCGGCGCTCGCGTTCAACGCCGCGATTCTATGCCGGCCGACCCCGCTACACTTTGTGAAGTGAGCGATACCCCCAAAGCCGCGATCACACTGACCGACAAGGCCGCCACCAAGATCGGCGAGCTGCTGAGCGGCCAGGAGGAATCTACCGGCCAGGCCCTCCGGGTCGCCGTCCGCGGGGGTGGCTGCTCCGGCTTCCAGTACGCGCTCGCCTTCGACAAGCCGAAGGAGGACGACCACGTCTTCGAGGTCGACGGCGTTGCCGTCGTCGTCGACAAGGTCAGCATGCAGTTCGTCTTCGGCTCGGAGGTCGACTACGTCGAAGGCCTCCAGGGCGCCGGGTTCCAGGTCAACAACCCGAACGTGGTGGCCGCCTGCGGGTGTGGGTCGTCTTTCCAGGTGAAAGAGGACGCCGCCGCCTCCGCCGTCTAGGCCGGCGCATCTCGGCGTCCTCGGTCGCTCGTCTCGGGTCACGCACCGAAGTGCGCTCCCCTCGCCTCGCTTCCCTGCGTCCTTGACCTGCTTGGCCTGGACGGCGGATGCCCCGTGCGGTCTCCGCGCCCCCCGTCCGGCGCATCTCGGCGTCCTCGGTCGCTCGTCTCGGGTCATGCACCGAAGTGCGCTCCCCTCGCCTCGCCTCTAGGGCTGGACGACGAATTGAGCTTCGGAGATCGCCGAGGCCGGGGGGCTTGACGTCGGGTCGGCGCTGATCGGCGCGGCGAGGGTTATGAGCGCGAAGCCCGAGGGCATGGGCAGGCCCTGGGAAGCGAAGCACTGTGTGAGGTTGAGGGTCGCGCTGAAGGTGTTTGCGGGGTCCGAGGGCGTGTCTTCGCTTCGGTCTTCGAACGCCCTGTCGCTGGGGACGAATTCGGGCAGCGGCACGCCCGGGCCGAGTGGCTTCAGTACCGGATCGAGCGCGCTGAAGCTGGTCTGCGGGCACCAGGCCACGCTTCCCATGATCTGCGGACCGACCGCGTAGGCGAGGTGTCCGACGTCCATCCAGGCCCCGTTGCCCGGGTCCCCTTCGATGTGGGCACGCTGGGGCCGCCAGAACGTCAGCTTGAGGACGAGCCCTTCGGGCCCCGCGCGGACGGGCGCCGCGCAGGCGGCCGGATGGGCGG
>JBLNAC010000218.1:0-3659 GCA_050259155.1 Syntrophothermus sp. | reverse complement strand
GATGATCACGATCAGCGCGGCAATCGTCACCACCCCGAAAACGTAGATCCAGTTGGACACGTAGGAGGGCTGTCGGTCGGGGAGCAGCTTCTCGGGCGGCATGGAGCCGACCGCCCGCTCGCGCACCCACGTCGTCCACATCTGCCGCTCGGCGGGGGAGGACGACTGCTCTCCGTGGGTGCCCATGGCTTAGGGCTCGCGTTCCCGCCGCGGGAAGGGGATCAGGATCGCCGCGATGAAGACGGCGATCATCAGCACGATCACGAGGAAGTTCGACACCGACATCTGGAAGAAGTGCCAGTGCAGGTATTCGGCCTCGCCGTTGAGATCGAAGATTGCCGCGAGAGGAGGGGCGCTCATCCTGCCTGTCCCCCGGATCGCACGCCGGCAATCGGTCCCATGTGCGCAAGCTAGGGCCAGGGCTCCCGGGCGACATCGGTAGTTCTCCGCACTGCGGCCATGGTCGAGTCCGCTCCCCCCCGACAGGGTGGCTTCACACGAGCTCGTAGATGTCCCACTTCCCGGGCACGCCCTTCAGCTCGCGGCTGCCGCGGGACTCGAAGCCGAGCCCGGAGCCGACCGTCAGATCGTGCACCGTGCGCGAGGCGAGGACCTGGCCGCCGTGCGCGAGGTCGCAGATGCGGGAGGCGACGTGGACGCCGACCCCGCCGACGTCGTCGCCGATCAGCTCGACCTCGCCGGTGTGCGCGCCGGCTCGGACCTCGATGCCGAGCGAGGGCGCATCGCTGACGACCGCGTGCGCGAAGTGGATGGCGCGGCTCGGCCCGTCGAAGATGACGAGGAAGCCGTCACCGGTGGTCTTGATCTCGCGGCCGTGGTGGCGGGCGAGCCGCTCGCGGACGAGGTCCTGCTGCTGCTCGAGCAGATCGCACCAGCGCCGGTCACCGACCTCGCTCGCGCGCTCGGTCGAGGCGACGATGTCGGTGAAGACGACGGTCGCCAGGACTCGGTCGAGGCCGGAGGCGGGCCGCACGCCCGTGATGAACTCCTCGATGGTCGCCAGCGGAGCCTCCGCGTCGCCGACCCAGGCGAAGTGGTCGATGCCCTCGAACTCGACGTAGCGGCTACCGGGGATCTGCTCCGCGAGCCAGCGGGAGGCGCGGACGTTGACCGCGTGGTCGTGGCGGCGGTGCATCACCAGCGTCGGCGCCTGGATCAGCGGCAGGGCGCCGCGGACGTCGGTCTCGAGGAACATGTTCATGATCTGCCAGGCGCGCATCGGGCTGCCGGCGCCGCGCTCGATCCGGGCATTGAACTCGCGCGCCTGGCAATCGCCGGCGAGGCTGGGAGAGAAGATGTCGATCGTCGCTCCCTGCCCCCAGAGCGGGCCGATCAGCTCCAGCTCGGCTTCGATCAGAGCCTCCTTCGATGCCGCCCAGGGGTAGTCCTCGTCGGCGGTCGAGCGCGCCATCGCGCCCCAGAGCACGAGCGCCGAGGTCCGCTCGGGATAGGTCGCGGCGAACAGCATGCAGACCGTCGCCCCCTCCGACATCCCCAGCAGCGCCGCCCGCTCGGAGCCCGCGGCGTCCATCACCGCTCTGATGTCGTCCATCCGCTCCTCGAGCGTGGCGACCCCGTCGACGGGGTCGGAGAGGCCGACGCCGCGGCGGTCGAAGACGATCACCCGGGCGAAGGCGCCGAGACGGCGGAAGAAGTGTGAGAGCAGCGGACTCTCCCACTGCAGGTCGAGGTTCGAGACCCAGGGCATGGCGAGGACGAGATCGAGGTCACCCTCGCCGAACACCTGGTAGGCGATGCTGACCTCGCCGCTGCGCGCGTACCGCGTCTGCGGCGTGCCGGCCATGAAGGCAGGGTAGCGGCGTCGAGGCGGGATCGCGATCCGTCGGGCTCAGCGACGGAGGGGTCGACCACGACCAGAGGGCCGACCGGCCTGCGGCTGCGGTCGTGGCCTAGCGCGATTCCTGATCGGGCGGCAGGTCCCGGGGGTCGACCTCGCCCCGCTCGATCCTCCCAGCCAGGCGCTGGCGGGCGCTGAGGCTGCCGGGGTCGAGGACTCCCGAACCTGCGGCGCGCGAGATCGCGCTGCCGCCGCGACCGCGCAGCACCACGGCGCAGCCGACCGCGATCAGCGCCCCCGCCAGGGGCCCGATCAGGTACACCCAATAGCTGGTGAAGTCGCCGCTGACCAGAGCCGGACCGAAGGAGCGCGCCGGGTTCATCGAAACCCCGCTCACGGGTGCCGCCCACAGACCGGCGAGGGCGATGTAGCCGCCGACCCCGAGCGCGGCGATCGCGCCGACGTTCTGCGCCGCCGACGCCGTGCCGAGAATCACGCTGACGAGGCCGGCCGTCAGGGCGATCTCCATCAGCAGCGCCTGCCAGTCCTGGTACCCGGCGCCCGGGAGCGTCGCGCCGAGATGCTCGACGTTGCCGAAGACCGCCAGCAGGAAGAGGCACGCGAGGGTCGCCCCGATCAGCTGGACGATGAGGTAGCCGGGGAGCCGCTTCCAGGGGAAGTCGCCGCGCAGTGCGAAGGCCACCGAGACCGCGGGGTTCAGATGCGCGCCGGAGACCGCGCCCATGAAGAGGATGATCGCCATCACCATCAACCCGGGCGCGACGACCGCCGCGGCCAGGCTGATTTCGCCCTTGGCGTGTAGCAGGCCCCCGCCGGCCGCGACGAGGACCAGCAGGAACGTCCCGAGCAGCTCGGAGAACAGCCGCCGCCACTCGAGTCGCGGATCGTCGAAGTCCCTGCGGTCGCCGAACTCGAGCTCGAGTAGGTGGCGCGCACGGGGCGCAAGCGGCAGCCCGGCAAGCTGGAGGTCGGAACTGTCCTCCTGGGGGTTGTCTCGATCAGCCATTCGGTCCCCCCGGGATTGGTACCAGAACCGAAGCGCGCCGCCCAGGCTGAGGCCCGCGAGAAAGCGGATACGGGGATGTACGGATGCATCGCGGCGCGGGAGCGCGCAGAATGCGGCGACGGCCGGCTTCGGTCCCCCTCCGGGCTCGGATCGCGGTCACGGCCGGACGAACATGGTCGACTCGGCGATCCAGGTGCGCGGGCTCAGCAAGTCCTACGGCGAACACGAGGTCGTCGCGGGCATCGACCTCGAGGTGCGAGTCGGTGAGATCTTCGCCTTCCTGGGCCCCAACGGCGCCGGCAAGACGACGAGCGTCGAGATCCTCGAGGGCTACCGCTCGCGGGACGGCGGCGAGATCAGGGTCCTCGGGGAGGACCCTGCGCGGGCAGGGCGTGAGTGGCGCTCGCGGATCGGCGTCGTGCTGCAGAGCTGCACGATGCCGGGTGAGCTGACGACCGGCGAGCTGCTCGCGCTCTACGCCAGCTACTACCCGCGCCCGGGCTCGGTCGACGAGACGCTCGAGATGGTCGGCCTGACCGAGCAGCGCGACGTCCGGGCGCAGCGGCTCTCCGGCGGTCAGCAGCGCCGCCTCGACGTCGGCCTGGCGCTGATCGGCGATCCCGAGCTGGTCTTCCTCGACGAGCCCACCACCGGCTTCGACCCGTCGGCCCGGCACCACGCCTGGGAGGTGATCGCCAACCTGCGCCGGCTCGGCAAGACCGTCTTCCTCACCACCCACTACATGGAGGAGGCGCAGGAGCTGGCCGACCGGGTGGCCGTGATCGTGGCGGGCAAGATCGTCTCCGAGGGCAC
>JBLNAC010000217.1:0-4740 GCA_050259155.1 Syntrophothermus sp. | reverse complement strand
GTGAGGGGGCCGGCGTCGGCGCGATCGGGGCCGCCGCCGGGGTCGCGCTCGGCGCCGCCCTTAGCCAGCTGATCGTGAGCGTGCTCGGGGCCGGCGACTTCGTCTCGCCGCAGCTGACCCTCTGGGGGGTGGCCCGCGGCCTGCTGATCGGGCTCGCGATCGGCGTCTTGGGAGGCATCTACCCGGCCTGGCGGGTGGGTCGCCGGCCCCCGGCGGAGCTCCTCGGCCGGGTCTAGCAGGCCTACCGTCAGGCTCCGTCCGCGATCGCGCCGTCGACCATCCTCACGACGCGGTCGGCACGGTCGCCGAGCAGCGGGTCGTGGCTGGCGATAAGCACGGTCATCCCGCGCCGCTCGCGGGCCTCGTCCAGCACCGCGAGGACGAGCCGCCCGCTCTCGCTGTCGAGCGAGCCCGTCGGCTCGTCGGCGAGCAGCAGGCGCGGCTCGTTGACCAGCGCCCTCGCCACCGCGACGCGCTGGCGCTCGCCGCCGGAGAGGGTCGCCGGCCGCTCGCCGGCGCGCTCCTCCAGCCCGACCTCGGCGAGCAGCCGCTGCGCTCGCCGGTGCCGCTCGGCCCGGGGCACGCCCGCCGCGATCAGCGGCAGCTCGACGTTGGCGCGGGCGGTCAGCATCGGCAGCAGATGGTGGAGCTGGAAGACGAAGCCGATCGTGTCGCGGCGGAACGGGGCCGGGTTCCTCATGTCGGTGATCGACTCGCCGTCGATCGAGACCCGCCCCGAGTCGGGACGCTCGATCGCCGCGACGACGTTCAGCAGGGTGCTCTTTCCGCACCCGGAGGGGCCGTTGATCGCGACCGTCTCGCCGCCCTCGACCCGCAGCGACACCTCACGCAGCGCGCGGATCCGGCCCGCGTAGGTCTTCGACACCGCCTCGATCTCGACCCGGGCGCCGGTGGTGGGGGAGGGGCGGGCGGCTTCGCTCGTGGTGCTCAACGGACCGAGCGCCGGCTCAGGCGGGTTCGAACGGCCGCTGCTCGACTGACCCCGCCTCGACCACCAGTGCGGTCGACTCGGGGATCTCGATCCATGCCCCCGGCAGGTCCGAGAGCGGCTCGGAGACGACCACCCGGTCGCCCTCCTCGAGCTCCTGGAGGCGCGCGTTCTCCGGGTGCAGCCGCTTCAGCGCATCGACGTCTTCGGAGACGAACAGGGTTCGCGACCGGTGCTCGCTCGAGTACCGGAACGCCCAGAGACGCTCGCCGTCGGCGATCCCGACCGTCATCTGGACGGGCGCCTCGATCCCCCGCGCGGCGGCGGTCCGCTCGACGAGCCCGACGGCGCGCTGCATCGCTCCGATCGGGTCCTCTTCCAGGCCGCCGGCGAGGGCGAGGTAGAACAGCGTCTCGGAGTCGGTCGATCCGGCGATGCCGTTGAAGAGGTCCGGGTCCACCTCGAGCAGCAGCTCGCGCCGCATCTGCGCGAACCGGTGGACGAGGCCGTTGTGGACGAACAGCCAGCGGCCATGCCGGAAGGGGTGGCAGTTGGTCTGCTGGACCGGGCTGCCGACCGCGGCGCGGATATGGGCGAGGAACAGCGGCGACTCGATGTGGCGCGCGAGGTCGCGCAGGTTCGCGTCGTTCCAGGCCGGGTCGACGCCGCGGTAGCGGCCGGGGTCCGTCGGCCTGCCGGGCGCGTACCAGCCGATGCCGAAGCCGTCCCCGTTGGTGGTCTCCGCGCCCATCCGCGCGTGCAGGCTCTCGTCGATCAGCCCGTGTTGGGTGCGGTACAGCAGCTCGTCGATCAGCAGCGGCTGGCCGATGTAGGCGTTCCAGCGGCACATGCGCGGGAGTCTCGCGCATCGCGCCCCGTCGGCGTATGCTCGCGCCAGGGGAATCTAGGAGGGAAAGGGGGAGGTGCGATGAATGCCAACAAGGCACTCTGGGAGAAGGGCGATTTCACCCGCATCGCGGCGAGCATGCGCGAGAGCGGCGAGGCGGTGGTGGGGGCTCTCGGGATCACCCCGGGGATGAAGGTCCTCGACCTCGGCTGCGGCGACGGGACCACGGCGGTGCCGGCGGCCCGGCTCGGCGCCGACGTCCTCGGCGTGGACATCGCTGCGAACCTGGTCGCGGCGGGCAACGCGCGGGCCGAGGCACTCGGCCTGTCCAACTGCCGCTTCCAGGTCGGCGACGCCTGCGACCTGGGTGAGCTGGGAGACGAGAGCTTCGACCTCACGATCAGCATCTTCGGCGCGATGTTCGCGCCCAGGCCGTTCGACGTCGCGGCCGAGATGGTCAGGGTGACGAGGCCCGGCGGCCGCATCGTGATGGGCAACTGGATCCCGAACGACCCGACGCTCGTGGCGCAGATCCTGAAGATCAGCTCGGCCTACTCGCCGCCGCCGCCGGAGGGCTTCGTCAGCCCGATGACCTGGGGCGTGGAGGACGAGGTGGTCGCGCGGTTCACGGCCGCCGGCGTCCCCGCCGAGCGGATCTCGCTCGAGCGCGACACCTACACCTTCAACTACCCCGGTCAGCCATCCGAGCTTGTCGCCCTGTTCAGGGATTACTACGGGCCGACGATGAACGCCTTCGAGGCGGCGGCGGCGGCCGGTCGCGACGAGGATCTTCAGGCCGAGCTGCAGGCGCTCTTCGAGGAGCAGAACGCCAGCGCCGACGCGACCTCGATCCCGGCGACCTTCATGCGGGTGACGGTCGCGCGCTGAGGGGCGGCTGCCGCGGCCGACCCAGGTGGTCGTGCTCGGGGCCAGGGGGTAGGAGCCCGGCGCGGGCGCCGACCAGCAGCGCCTCGGCGATCGCCGCGACCTGCGTCGGCGAGGGCTCGTCGCCGACCGCGAGGGTCGGCCAGACCAGCGCCAGCCCGACCTGCACCAGGGCGGCCGAGTAGCCGCGCAGCTGCTCGGCCTCCTCGGGGTACAGCTCGGCGACCAGCGAGTGGACGTCGGCGAGCAGGCGCCGCCGGACGCTGCCGCCTTCGCCGAGGAGCAGCCGCAGCGCCAGGGTCGGCTCGCGCCCGACGAAGCCGCGCAGCGGCTGCAGCCCGGTGGTGGTCGCGGCGATGACCTCGACCATCTCTGCGATCGGGCGGTCGGAGCCGTCGCCGACCTGGCGCCGGCTCGCCTCGAAGAACTCGCCGGCCAGCTCGCCGAGGAGCCGGTCGAGCAGCTCCTCGCGGCTGCCGACCAGCCGGTAGAGCGTCGCCCGGCCGATCCCGAGGTCCCTCGCCAGGGACTGCATGTCGACCCGGCGGTCGGAGAGGAAGACGTCGCGGGCGCGTGCGAGGACCTCTCGCTCGGCTGTCACCTCAGCCCTCCCTTCCGGCGGTTGTGAGACAAAGTTGCATATTGTCTCAGCACAGGTTACCCTCTCGGTCCAGCCCGCACCTGACCCGCCGCCCAGGAGAAGACATGGCCACCAGCGCGCCCGCCCCTGACCTCGCCGACCTCGACCTCGCCGACCTCGAGCTCTGGAAGGACGGCCCGCCCCACGAGCTGTTCGAGCGGCTGCGCTCCGAGCCGCTGCACTTCAGCCCCCTGGCCGACTTCGAGCATGAGCGTGGATTCTGGTCGGTCGTCCGCTTCGACGACATCGCGGCGGTCGGCCGCGACCACCAGACGTTCTCCTCGGCCCGCAGCATCATCCTCGTCGACAAGCTCTCCTGGGACCCGGAGACGCCGGACCCGATGGACCTCGCGCAGCACATGATGATCACCACGGATCCGCCTCGCCACGACCGCATGAAGGCGCTCGTCCAGCGTGCTTTCACGCCGAAACGGGCCCTCGACCACACCGAGCGGATCCGCGAGATCATCAACCTGGTCTACGACCGGGCGCTGGAGGCCCACCCCGACGGCAGGATCGACCTGGTCCAGGACGTGGGGCAGAGCGTGCCCGCGATGGTGATCGGCGACATGCTCGGCGCGCCCCGCTCGGACGCCGACCAGCTGGTCGACTGGACGAATCGGACGACCGCCTTCGAGGACCCCCGCCTGGTTCCCGACCTCGGCGAGATCCTGCGCGCGCTCGAGGAGTTCCTGCCCTACGTCCACGGGATGATCGCCGAGCGGCGCGAGCGGCCGACCGACGACCTGACCACCGCTTTCATCGAGGCGGAGGTCGACGGCGAGCACCTCAGCGACGAGGAGATCCTGATGTTCTTCTTCCTCCTGATGGTCGCGGGGAACGACTCGACCCGCGCCGTCTTCACCTCCGGGATGAAGAACCTGCTGGAAGACCCCGAGCAGATGCGGCTGGTCCGCTCGGGCGCCGTCCCCCTCGAGCAGGTCGTCGAGGAGTTCGTCCGCTTCAACCCGGCCTTCGCCTACATGCGCCGCACCGCGACCCGCGACGTGGAGCTGGCCGGGGCCGAGGTCAGGGCGGGGGACAAGCTCGCGCTCTGGTACGTCTCCGGCAACCGCGACGCGGCGGTCTTCGAGGACCCGCACCGCTTCGACGTGCGGCGCGACCCGAACCCCCATCAGGGGTTCGGCGGCGGCGGGCGGCACTTCTGCCTGGGCGCCGGCCTCGCCCGGCTCGAGCTGAAGCTCTGGATCGAGGAGACGCTGCGCCGCTTCCCTGACCTCGCGCTCGACGGCGAGTGCGACCGCCTCGCCTCGACCTTCCTCAACCAGTACCGCTCGATCCCCGTCGCGCTGGGCTGAGACCCGTGTGAACGGCGTCTCGGCGGCGGACCACTGGCAGCGCGCCTATGAGGCGCGGCCCGTCGGGGAGCTCAGCTGGACGGAGCCGGCGGCGACCACC
>JBLNAC010000216.1:0-13479 GCA_050259155.1 Syntrophothermus sp. | reverse complement strand
TCCGAGCCGCTGCCCTGGTCCTTTTCCTTTTCCGAGCCGCTGCCCTGGTCCTTTTCCTTTTCCTTTTCCGAGCCGCTGCCCTGGTCCTTTTCCGAGCCGGTCGAGCCGGGGACCCCCGATGTCACCGGCGCGGGCGTGGTCGAAGGCGGGGACGGAGTCGCCGGGGGCGCCGATTCGACCGGCGGCGCCGCAGTTTCGGGGCTCGGCGCCGCGGGTGGCGTTTCGCCCTGCCCGGGAGGCGAGCCGACCCCTGGCGGCGTCGCGGCACCGCCACCGGGCGCGGGCACCGCGGCGGAGGCCGGGCCGACCCCGTCGGCGGCGCGGCTGCCCGTCGGCGGCGCGGGTACGGAGACGGCTTCGCCCCGAGCGGGCGTGGGGCCGAGTTCGCCCAGGGAGGCGGCCTGCGCCACCAGCGGCGGCGCGCCTAGGGCGACGCCGGCATCGACCCCCTGCGACGGTTCCGAGAGCGGGCCCAGCGATCGCAACGGCCAGCCCGACTGGGAGAAGAGGGCGACGAGGCCCAGGGCGAGAGCGACGGTGATGCCGAGGACCGCGAAGACGACGGTGCGCATCCGCTCCGGCAGCCTCCGCCCCGCCCAGCTCGGAGCCCGCTCGAAGCACTTTCGCAGCCTGGACATCACCTCTCTTCCCATCGGCACCTCCCTACCCGGGCGCGAGCCCACGCCGCTGATGACCCGGTTTTCGTCGATCATCCGTCCAGCGCGGTCCGCGGCACCCGTCATCCGGTGGAGATCGCGACCCGGCCGCGGCGGACGTCGATCTCCACGTCCCCGTCGCGATCGGTCCGCAGCACCGGGACGCGATGACGCGCCAGCGTCGCGAGGGTCGTCGCCGTCGGGTGGCCGTAGGGGTTGCCGGCGCCGACCGAGATCACGGCGAGGCGCGGCCGGGCGCGCTCAAGCAGCGACGCCAGGCCGGCGTCCTCGCTGCCGTGGTGGGCGACCTTGAGGACGTCGATCGGCCCCGGTTCGACCGGCACCGCCTCGGCCTCCGCGTCCGCCGTCAGCAGCATCGTGAACCCGCCCCAGCGAGCGAGGAGGACGAGCGCCTGCGTGTTTGGATCGGCGCCCGCGAGAGGCTGCGCGAGCAGCTCGGAAGGGGGCCACAGCACCTGCAGCCGCAGGCGGCCGGAGCGCAGCACCGCGCCGGCCCAGACCCGCGCGGGACGGGCCCCGGCCTCGCGCGCCGCGTCCAGCGACCCCCGCCCGAGCCGCGCGAAGACGAGGCGTTCGATCGGCATCTGCCCGAGCAGCTCCTCGATGCCCCCGGCATGATCGGATTGGTCGTGGGTGATGACCGCGGCACCGAGGCGGTCGACCCCCAGATCCTCCAGCTTCCCCTCGAGCCCGTCGCCGGGAGGCCCGCCGTCGACCAGCAGCGCGGGGGCCGATCCGGGCATCAGCAGGATCGAGTCGCCCTGACCGACGTCGAGGACCTCGATGCGGAGCTCTCCTCGGCGAGGCGGGGCCGGCGCGCCGTCGCCGGCGCTGCGCGACAGCAGCAGCGCGGCCGCGACGAGGGCGGCGACCGCGACGAGCGCGGGCACGAGCCCACGCCGCCGACCCGTGCGGCAGGGCGAGGAAGACGCCCCCGCCCAGGGAAAGCGGACGGCCCTCCGCGACGCGCGGGCGGCGGCGAGACGGCGGCTGCGGGCGAGCCGCGCGACGCCGACCGCGGCGGCGACGAGCGCCCCGTAGGAGGCGAGCAGGCCGCCCACACCGAGCCGCACGTGGAGCTCGGCCCAGCGGGGCACGGCGCACCAGTGGGCGACCTGGGCGATGTAGGCGAGGAGGAGGGCGTCGAGGCCGTTGAGCGCGGCCAGCGGCGCCCCCGGGATCTGGGCGGCGGCCGCGGCGAGCATCCCCAGCCACATCGCCGGCGCCACCGCCGGCAGCGCCAGCACGTTCGCGACGAGCGTCGTCGTCGAGAGCGTTTCGAAGTGGAAGGCGACCAGCGGCGCCGTCGCCAGCGTCGCCGCGACCGTCACCGCGACCCCGTCGGCGAGGGCCCGCCGCCACCGCCCGCGCCCCAGCCGGGCGAGAAGGGGGGTGCGGATCGGCCCGGCGAGCAGCAGGATCCCGAGCACCGCGGCGAAGCTCAGCTGCCAGCCGACGTCGCCGGCGACGCCCGGGTCGACCGCCAGCGTCACCGCCGCGGCGAGCGCCAGCGCGACGAGGCGCGAGGAGCGCCGGCCGGCCAGGGTCGCGAGCAGACCGACGGCGCCCATCACCGCTGCTCGCTGGATCGAGGGCCCAGCCCCCGCGAGCGGAACGTAGACGGCGATCAGCGCCAGCAGCCAGAGGAGGCGTTCGCGCAGCGGGATCCCGAGGACCGCGAGGACCGGCATCGCGAGCAGCGCCAGCAGGGTCACGTTCTCGCCGGAGACCGCGAGCAGGTGGGCGAGCCCCGAGCGGCGGAAATCCTCCTCGGTCGCGGGGTCGATCTCGGCGTCTTCGCCGAGCACGAAGCCCCGCGCCAGGGCGGTCTCGCGCTCGGGCATCCCCTCCCCCAATCCCGCCGAGGCGCGGTCCCGGATCTCGCCGCTGTGGGCGAGCGCGAGGGAGGCGACCGCGAGGATCCCGACCACGACCGGCCAGCGAGGCCGTGGCGAGCGCACGGGGTCCCTAGGGCTGCAGGCGGGCGCGCAGCGACTCCATCGTCGCCGGCCCGATTCCCGAGATCTGGTCGAGCTGGTCGACCGAGGCCAGGCCGCCGTGCTCGTCGCGGAACCTGACGATGTCTTCGGCGGTCACTGGCCCGATGCCGTCGATCGTGTCGAGCTCCTCGACGGTCGCCGTGCCGAGGCTGATCGGGCCTTCCCCTTCGCCGCCGGCACCGGCCGCGGCGGCTCCGACCGCGCCCCGCTCCGGGACGACCACCTGCTGGCCGTCGGTGAGCCTCGCCGCGAGGTTGACCGCTTCGAGCTCCGCGCTCCCCGTCGCGCCCCCGGCCCGCCGCACCGCGTCGTCGACCCTGCTGCCGGCGGGGAGCCGGTAGACGCCCGGCCGCGCGACGGCGCCCGTGACGTCGACGATCAGGTCGCCGGCCTGCCCGCTCACCTCGAACCCGCCGGCCGGTGCCGGGCCCGCCGCGGCCGACGCCGCGAACGAGCTGTCTCCCCCGCCCTCGCCCTGGATCGCGCGCGCCCCGATCAGCAGCAGCGCCACGGCCACCGCGCCGTAGACCACGACCTGGGATCTGCTCAGCTCCGGCACGCTCCGCATCGTGCCCGCCGAAGGCTCACGGATGGCGCGCGCGGCGCGCCGATTCGCGCCCCTATCGGCGCCTCAGCTCAGTCTTCGTCGTCGTAGCCGGCGACCTCTGCCAGCTGGTCGCTGTAGAGCTCGGCGGCGGCCACGGGCGGCGACTGGATCGACACGCACGCGAACTCGCCGTCGCCCTCGTTGCTGACCGAGTGCTCGGTCGCGGGCGGGACGAGGATCAGATCGCCGACCCCGACCTCCTGGGTGTCGCCGGCCACCGACATCGTCCCCGAACCGCGCACCACCACGTAGGCCTGCTCGGAGGCTTCGTCGCTGCGGAGCGTCTGCCGGGCGCCGCCCGGAACCGAGAGCCACGTGACCGAGAGCTTGCGGGAGCCGAGTTCCCCGGCGTCCATCAGGACGTGGGCGGTGAGCCGGTGCCAGTCGACGGAGGCGGCTTCATCGAACCTTCTGACGAGCATGCGCGCGCTTTGTACCAGAACCGGGGTCGAGGCGAGGAGCGGGCTCAGCGGACGACCAGGTTGACCAGCTTGCCGGGCACCACGATCTCCTTCACGAGCTCGCGGCCCTCGAGGTGGCGGGCGACCTTCTCGCTCGCCTTCGCCAGCTCCAGCAGCTCCTCCTCCCCCGCCTCCTCGGGCGCCTCGACGCGGTCGCGGAGCTTCCCGTTCACCTGCACGACGAGAGTGACCGTGTCGCTGCGAAGCAGCTGCGGGTCGGCCTCCGGCCACGGCTCCTCCCAGACCCGCCGACCGACGAGCCGGTCGTAGACCTCGGCCCCCAGGTGCGGGGCGAAGGGGAAGATCAGGGAGGCGGCGGTCGCCGTCGCGAAGCGGACAGCGGCGCCGGTTCTGAGCTCCGCGTAGAGCTCGTCCTTGAGCCGGTAGGCGTCGTTGACGAGCTCCATCACGGCCGAGATCGCGGTGTTGAACTGGAAGCCCCGCTGGAAGTCCCGCGTCACCTTGTCGATCGCCCAGTGCGCCTTGGCGACGAGATCCCGCGCGGCGGGGTCGCCGAGATCGGGCACCGCCGAGGGGGCGGTGCGCTCGGCGGCCTCCTCACCCAGCCGCCAGAGCCGCGCCAGGAAGCGGTTGACGCCCTCGACGCCCTCGTCGGTCCAGTCGCCGCCGCGCTCGGGCGGCCCCATGAAGCAGACGTAGGTGCGGGCGGAGTCCGCGCCGTAGCGCTCGACGTACTCGGCGGGGCTGACCGTGTTCCCGCGCGACTTCGACATCTTCGCGCCGTCGCGGGTGATCATGCCCTGGGCGAAAAGGTTCGCGAACGGCTCCTGCACGCCGAGCAGACCGAGGTCCGCGAGCGCCTTGGTGAGGAAGCGCGCGTACATCAGGTGCAGGATCGCGTGCTCGACGCCGCCGATGTACTGGTCGACGGGGAACCAGTGGTCGACCGCGTCCCGCTCCCAGGCGGCCTCCTCGTTGCCCGGGTCGAGGTAGCGGAGGAAGTACCAGGAGGAGTCGACGAAGGTGTCCATCGTGTCGGTCTCGCGGCGGGCGGCGCCGCCGCAGCGCGGGCACTCGGTGGCGACCCAATCCTCGGCGGCCGCGAGCGGGCTGCGCCCCTGCGGGGCGTAGTCCTCGATGTCCGGCAGCCGCACGGGCAGCTGCTCGTCCGGCAGCGGCACTATCGCCGGCTTCCCGGCGCCGCCGCACCCCTCGCAGTAGACGACCGGGATCGGCGCGCCCCAGTAGCGCTGGCGCGAGACCAGCCAGTCGCGGAGGCGGAAGTTCACCGCCGGCCTGCCGCGCCCCTCTGACTCCAGCCAGGCGACGATCTCCTCGTAGGCCTCGCGGTTGTCCCTGCCGTCGAAGCGGCCCGAGTTCCGCATCTGCCCGTCGCCGGAGTACGGCAGGCCGAGCTCGTCGCGCGCCTCCTCCGGGTCCTCTCCCTCGATCACCCGAGTCAGCGGCAGGTCGAACCTGCGGGCGAACTCGTAATCCCGCGCGTCGTGGGCGGGGACCGCCATGATCGCCCCGGTGCCGTACTCCATCAGCACGTAGTCGGCGACGAACATCGGGATCCGCTCGCCGTTGACCGGGTTGACGACCGAGCGGCCGAGCGCGACGCCGGTCTTCTCGCGATCCTCCGCGCCCCGCTCCTCCGCCGACTCGCGGGCGATCCGATTCGCGTACTCGCGGACCTCGTGCTCGGCAGGCGTTCCCTCGACCAGGCGCATCAGCTCCGGGTGCTCGGGCGCGAGGACGAAGAAGGTGGCGCCGAAGAGCGTGTCGGGCCGCGTCGTGAAGACCGGGAAGTCGAGGCCGACCTCCTCGCAGCGGAAGACGACCTCGGCGCCCTCGGAGCGGCCGATCCAGTTGCGCTGCATCGTGACCACGTGCTCCGGCCAGGAATCGAGCAGCCGGAAGTCCTCCAGCAGCCGGTCGGCGTACTCGGTGATGCGGAAGAACCACTGCTCCAGGCTGCGCTGGATCACCTCCGTGCCGCAGCGCTCGCAGCGACCGTCGATCACCTGCTCGTTGGCCAGCACCGTCGCGTCCTTGGGGCACCACTGGACCGGTGCCTCGGTCCGATAGGCGAGCCCCTTCTCGAACAGCCGCAGGAAGATCCACTGCGTCCAGCGGTAGTACTCCGGGGTATGGGTCGCGAGCTCGCGCGACCAGTCGATCGAGATCCCCCACTCGCGGAACTGGCGGCGGAAGGACTCGATCGAGCGCTCTGTCGCGACCAGCGGCGGCTCCCCGGTCTTGATCGCGTTGTTCTCGGCCGGCAGGCCGAACGAGTCGTACCCCATCGGGTGCACGACCTCGAAGCCGTGGCGCCGCCGGAAGTGGGCGATCGCGTCCCCGACCGCGTAGCACTTGAGGTGGCCGACGTGGGGCTCGCCGGACGGGTAGGGCAGCATCTCCAGCACGTAGGACTTCGGCTTGGCGGCGTCGAACCCGGGCCGCCCCGGGTTGGCGACCGCCCAGGTGCGCTCCTCGGCCCAGACGGCCTGCCACCTGCGCTCGATGGCCTGCGGTTGGTAGGCGCTCATGCGCGGCGATCTTACGAGGCTCGGGAGCGGCGGGAGCTTCAGCCGCGGGTGCTCGCCGCCGGCGCCGGCGCCCGGGGCCTCCCCGCTGGACGGCGAAGGCCTCGGCCCGCTAGGGCGAGGGCGAGAGTGCGAGCGAGTACTGGTGGCTCGAGAGCGAGTCGAGGATGTGGGGCCAGGCGTAGACCTCGATCGTCGCCGCCACGAGCAGCATCGGCACCGCCAGCGCGACGGTGACGACGGTCGCCGCCAGCAGCTGGCTCCACTCTCCGCGCCGGCTCGCGATCAGCCAGGCCGCCAGGGGCAAGAACAGGGCGGTCAGCTCGAGGAGCGCGTGGGGCATCACCGAGAGGATCAGCTCGAGGCGCGAGATGTGCAGCTGATAGGCGATCGTCGAGCCCTGGAAGCCGAGGTAGAGCGCCTGCGTCCCCAGGGAGAACATGGTCACCCCGGCGACGAACACGATCGCCAGCTCGCCCGCCTTGACGTGCACCCAGCGCGAGAAGCCGGTGCGCTGCGCGGCCGCGAGGGGCATCGAGGCCCCGGCGATGAAGCCGGCGACGCAGGCGGTCGCGTGCAGCGCGAGGACGAGGGAGTTGCGCCAGAGGATCGGCAGCAGGTCACCGGGGTCCGACGGTTCGGTGAACCCGGGCAGGTGGATCGGGGTGAGGTCCGGGACGACGATGCCGGCGACGACCCAGACCGCCGTCAGCAGGGCCAGGGCGATCGCGGCGCTGAGCCCGAACCAGCCCCGCAGGACGCGCCAGGGCCGAGCGCTCCAGGCCTCGATCGTCACGCGCGTGTCCCGCATCCCGTGCGCGAACACATGCTGATTCGCGGCGCTCATCCCGCTTCTCATCGGCAGCGGGGTGTGCCGCGTTTAGGGAGTGGAGCTGAGGGGGCTCGAACCCCTGACCTTCGCGCTGCCAGCGCGACGCTCTTCCAGCTGAGCTACAGCCCCGGGCAGGACCCGATTCTACCGCGACCGACCGGGCCCGGAACGGTCAGGCAGCCCGCTGCTCGGGATCCTGGTCCTGATCGACGTCGAGCACCAGGCTGTCGGGCGCCGTGTGGCGAACCTTGAAGTCGAGGCTCGAAAGGCCTTCCAGCTCGCGCAGCAGGTCGACCGGCCGGTCAAGGTGCATCGAGAGGGTCGCCCGGCCCTCCGAGAAGCGCTCGATCGAGATCTCCGAGGCTCCGATCCTGCCGACGGCGTCCTCGAAGCCGACCAGCTGGGAGAAGTCGCCGAGCGGGCCGATCTCGAGCCGCACGTCCCCTTCGTAGACGCCCTCGGGAGCGGTCTCGGCCTCCTCGGAGACTTCGTGCGCCTCCGTCAGCGCCTGCACGCGGCGGCTCACCTCGACCGCCTCGCGCAGCGCTTTCATCCGGATCCGGGTCGCCTGGCCTCGGGCCTGTGCCTGGATCTCCTCGAGCCGCGCGGTGACGGCGTCCAGCGAGGCGATGCTGCGGTCGTGCATCGCGTTCGCCTCCTCCAGGCGGGCGGCGAGCACGCGGATCTCGCGTTCGCGCTCGATCACCATCCCGGAGAGGGTCGCGGTCTCCTGCTCCTGCTCGACGATCCGCTGCTCCTCTTCGGCCAGCCTCAGCCGCAGGTCGTGGATGAGGAGGTCGCGAGCGGAGATCGCCCCGTCTACCTCGGAGCGGCGGTAGCCCAGAAGGGACCGCTTGAAGGTTTCCATGCGCGGCACCGTAAGGGGCCGTCCGGACGGTATTTCGTCACACACGCCACGCGTGAGGCCGGGAGGCCGGCCGAGCCGTCAGGCGCTCGCGGCGGACGGCGTTTCGGAAGCGCCGAGCTCCAGCTCCAGGCGAGGCGCGTCGCGCCAGAGATCCTCGAGCTGGTAACGGTCGCGGGCCTCGCTGGTGAAGACGTGGACCACGCAGTCGAGGTAGTCGAGGATCGACCAGCCGGCTTCGCCGCCGCCGTCGACGCCCGCGGGAAGCAGGCCGAGGTCCTGCTTCACCCGCAGCCGCACCTCGTCGACGATCGCCTGCGCCTGGCGCTCGTTGCGGGCCGTGCAGATGACGAGGAAGTCGGTGTACGCGACCAGGCCGCGCATGTCGAGGACGAGGATGTCCTCGGCCTTTTTCGAGTCGGCGAGCGCCGCCAGCCGCCGCGCCAGGGCCTCGGGCCGCACCCGGTTCACGAGTAGATCCCCTTTTCCTCGATGAACCGCGCGACTGGCTCGGGCACCAGGTATCGAAGCGGGCGCCCCTGCGCGGCCCTCTCGCGCACGGCCGAGGAAGAGACGCCGAACTGCGGCATCTCCAACATCGTCGCTCGGCCCTCGGCGCCGAGGCTGCGCAGGACGGCGGCGACCTCGGCATCGGAGATCCCCGCCCGCCGCGCGATCGCCAGCCGGGCCAGCTCGACCACCCGCTCGGGGCGGCGCCAGCTCTCGAGCCCCACGGCGGCGTCCGCGCCCATCACGAACACCAGATCGACGTCTCCTCGTTCCTCGGCAAGCATTTCCAAGGTCTCATACGTGTAGGACGGTCCCTCGCGGTCGACCTCCAGGGAGGAGACCGAGAAGCGCGGGTCGTCGGCGGCGGCGAGCCGCGTCATCGCCATCCGCTGCTCGCGACCGGGGTCGTCGGCGATCCGCTTGTGCGGCGCGGACCCGGTCGGGACCAGGATCACCTCGCTCAGCCCGAGCTGCCAGAGGGCCTCCTGGGCGAGCGCCAGGTGACCGAGGTGCGGCGGGTT
This sequence comes from Syntrophothermus sp., assembly GCA_050259155.1. Taxonomy (GTDB): domain Bacteria; phylum Actinomycetota; class Thermoleophilia; order Solirubrobacterales; family 70-9; genus VAYN01. The sequence continues at coordinate 4,496 of JBLNAC010000216.1, read as the reverse complement.
GAACGCCGACCCGAGGACGCCGACGCCGGCGCTCACGGACTACTCACGCACCTGCCCGTCGCCGCGCGCCACGTACTTGTAGGTGGTCAGCTCTCGCATCCCGATCGGGCCGCGGGCGTGCAGCTTCTGGGTCGAGTTGCCGATCTCGGCCCCCAGCCCGTACTCGAAGCCGTCGGTGAACCGGGTCGAGGCGTTGACGTAGACCGCGGCGGCGTCGACCCCGGCGACGAAGGCGTCCGCCGCTTCCTCCGAGCCGGTCACGATCGCCTCCGAGTGCCCGGTGCCATGAGCGTTGACGTGCTCGATGGCGTCCTCGACCGAGTCGACGACGCCGACCGCGAGCTTCAGCTCCAGGTACTCGGCGTCCCAGTCCTCGGCGGTCGCCGGGCCGACGGGGACCTCGCCCGCCAGGCCGCGCACGCGCTCGTCGCCGACCAGCTCGACCCCGGCTTCGTCGAGGTCGGAGAGGATGGCCGGCAGGAAGCGCGGCGCGATCGCGGCGTCGACCAGCAGCGTCTCCGCCGCGTTGCAGACCCCGGGGCGCTGCGTCTTCGCGTTGATCACGATCCGCCGCGCCATCTCGGGGTCGGCGTCGGCGTGCACGTAGACGTGGCAGTTGCCGGCCGCGGCGTACATCACGGGCACCGTCGCGACCTCCTTGATCGCGTTCTTCAAGCCCTCGCCGCCGCGCGGGATCAGCAGGTCGACCAGGCCCTCCTGGGTCGCCAGCTCGGCCAGCTCGGCGTGGCCGCCGCCGGCAAGGGGCAGGACCGCGTCCGCCGGCAGGCCGGCCTCGGCCAGCGCCTCGCGGGCGACCGCCGCAAGGGCGCCGTTGGAGCGCTCGGCGTAGCTGGATCCGCGCAGCACGATCGAGTTGCCGCTCTTGATCGTCAGCGCCGCGCAGTCGATCGTCACGTTCGGCCGCGCCTCGTAGACGACGGCGACGACGCCGAGCGGCACCCGCACCTTGCGCAGGTCGATGCCGCTGGCGAGAGTGCGTCGCTCGAGCTCCTCGCCGACCGGGTCCGCGAGGGCGGCGACCGCGCGCACGCCGTCGGCCATCGCCGCGACCCGGGCCTCGCTCAGCGTCAGGCGGTCGCGCAGGGCCTCCGTCAGCCCCGCCGCGCGCTCGTCGGCGAGGTCGCCGGCGTTGGCGTCGAGGATCTCGCCGACCCGCTCCCCGAGCAGCCTCGCGGCCGCCTCGAGCGCGGCGTCCTTGGCCGCGGTCGAGGCGCTCGCCATCGTCCGCGCGGCCCGCCGGGCCGCGGCGCAGGACTCGGCGACGGTGGACGTCGTGGTGGCCATCGGCACAGGGTAGCTGGCGTCGGGCCCGCGGCCGCGACCGTGGGGTTTCCGGGGCCCGGGTGCCGCAGGGGGCTGGAAGGGGAGCCGGCAGGGGGCTGGAAGGGGAGCTAGAGGAGGACGAAGCGGTCGCGGTGGACCACCTCGTCGGCGGCGTGCGGCAGCAGGCGACGCACCGCGTCGCTCTGCATCCCCCTGACCCGCGTCAGCTCCCGCGAGGAGTACTCGCTGATCCCCTTGCCGATCGCACCGTCCTCGCCCGCGACCTCGACCGCGTCCCCGGCCTCGAACTCGCCGACGACGTCCGCGATCCCGACAGGCAGCAGGCTGGACCCGCTCTCGCGCAGGACCCGCGCGGCCCCGGCGTCGACCAGCAGCCTCCCGCGGGTGGGCTTGGCGTACTTGAGCCACAGCTTGAAGCTCGAGTCGCGTCCCTCGCGCGCGGCGAAGCGGGTGCCGACCCCTTCGCCCGCCGCCGCGCGCGCCAGCGTGTCCGGCTCGGTCCCGTTGCAGATCACCGCCGGGATGCCGGCCTCGCTCGCCATCTCGGCGGCCGCCACCTTGCTGCGCATGCCGCCCGAGCCGAACGCCGAGGTGCGATCGCCGATCGCCAGGCCTTCGAGCTGCGAGGGGTCGGCGACGTCGCGAAGCAGCTCCGCGGCCGGGTCCTCGCCCGGGTCCCGGTCGTAGAGGCCGTCGACGTCGGTCAGCAGGACCAGCAGGCGGGCGTCGAGGAGGACGGCGACCTGGGCGGCAAGGAAGTCGTTGTCGCCGAAGGTGATCTCGTCGGTGGCGGTGGTGTCGTTCTCGTTGACGACGGGCACCACGCCCCACTCGATCAGCCGCCGCAGCGTCCGGCGGGCGTTGAGGTAGTTGGTCCTGGCGGCGATGTCTCCCGCCGTCAGCAGCACCTGCGCCGAGCGGGTCCCGCGCGAGGAGAGCCGGCTTTGATAGGCGCGGTAGAGATCGCCCTGGCCGACTGCCGAGGAGGCCTGCAGCTCGTCCATCGCCCGCGGGCGGACCGGCAGCTCCATCAGCCTGATCCCCCTCGCGATCGCCCCCGAGGTGACCATCACGATCCGCTCGCCCCCGCGCTCGAGCGCGTTGACCTGCGCGCAGACCGAGTCGAGGACGTCGGCGCGCAGCTCGCCGTCGTCGGCGGCGACGATCGAGGAGCCGAGCTTGACGACCAGGGTCATGACCGCAGCAAGTGTAGGAGCGAGCGTTACGCTCGTCGCCGTGGGAGCCCCGTTCTCGTTTCCGCTGCGCGTCCGCTTCGGGGAGTGCGACCCGCAGGGGATTGTCTTCAACGCCAACTACCTCGGCTACTTCGACCACGCCTTCACCGAGCTCTGGCGCGAGGCGTTCGGCTCCTACACGCGCATGGTCGAGCAGGGGATCGACATCGTCGTCGCCGAGGCCAGCCTCACCTTCGCCGGACCCGCCCGCTTCGACGACCTGGTCGCGATCGAGCTCGAGATCGAGCGGCTCGGCACGACCAGCATGACCAGCCGACTCGAACTGGTCCGCGACGGGGAGGCCCTGGTCGAATGCCGGATGCGCCACGTCTTCGTCGACGCGGAGGGATGGACGAAGACGGAGATCCCGGCCTGGCTGCGCGAGGGCCTGACCCCCTACCTCGCCCCGGACGCCTGAGATCGGCGAGGCGCCCGGCCGGGGGCGCCGGCCGCCGGAGGGCTGTTCCCCTGCGGCCGCTCAGATGTGGAGCTCGAACTCGTGCTCGCCGATGCGCACGTCGTCGCCGGGTTCGAAGCCGGCGCGGGCGAGGGCGGCGATCACGCCCATCTCACGCAGGCGCTGCTCCAGGTAGGAGAGGGCCTCCTCGTTGCCGGTGTCGTGGCGTTCGAACAGCGTCTCGACGCCGCGGCCCATGACACGGAAGCCGCCGTCATCCTCCCGCTCGACCCAGTACCCGCCCTCCCCGACGGGGCGGTAGACACGGTGCTCGGCTTCGAACTCGCCGGCCTCGCCGTCGCCGCTCGCCGGGCGCGCGGGCGCCTCCGGCAGCTCGGCCAGGATCCGGTCACGGAGCTCTTGGAGGCCCTCGCCCGTCGCCGCCGACACGGCTAGCACGCCGAGGACCGAATCGCCCAGCCGACGCCGCCACTCGGCCAGCGCCGCCTCGACCGCCGCGGCCTCCAGCAGGTCCCGCTTGCTGAGCACGACCAGCTCCGGCAGCCGCTCGAGGCCGGCGCCGTGGGCGGCGAGCTCGGCGCGCACCGCCTCGTAGGCGGCGACCGGGTCGCCCTCGAGCGGTGCGATGTCGACGAGGTGGACCAGGATCGCGCAGCGCTCGACGTGGGCGAGGAACTCGTGCCCGAGGCCCGCGCCCTCCGCGGCGCCTTCGATCAACCCGGGGATGTCGGCCAGCACCGCCTGGCGGTCCTCGCCCTCGATCGTCCCCAGCACCGGCGAAAGGGTCGTGAAGGGATAGTCGGCGACCTTCGGCGTGGCACGGGTGAGACGGCTGAGCAGCGAGGACTTGCCGGCGTTCGGCAGCCCGACCAGGCCGGCATCTGCGAGCAGCTTCAGCCGCAGCTCGATCCAGTCGGCCTCCCCCGCGGTCCCCCTCTCGGCGAAGCGCGGGGCCTGCCGGGTCGAGGTCGCGAAGCGCCTGTTGCCGTGGCCGCCGCGGCCGCCGCGGGCGACCACTGCCCGCTGCCCGGGCTCGACCAGATCGACCAGGCGGCCATCGACCGCGGTCGCGCGGGTTCCTGCCGGCACCGGGATCTCCAGGTCCTCCCCCTGCGCGCCGTGGCGGTTGGAGCCCTCGCCGTGCCGCCCCCGCCCGGCCCGGAAGTGCCTGGAGCCGCGCATCGCGGCAAGGTCGCGCCGCGAGGGGTCGCAGACGAGGACCACGTCTCCTCCGTGGCCGCCGTCGCCGCCGTCGGGCCCGCCGCGCGGCACGTGCGCTTCGCGGCGGAAGCTGACGCAGCCGTTGCCGCCGGCGCCGCCCTCCACCCAGATCTTCGCCTTGTCGTACATCGGCCAGCGAGCTTACGGCGAGCTGCCTGACGCTCCGGATTTGAGGTACGGGTGGCCGCTCCCCAGCGCTAGTCGGCGAGTACGCTGATCGTGCGCCCCTTGCGGGAGGGCCTGAAGTCCACCCTCCCCGCCCGGGTGGCGAAGATCGTGTGGTCGCGGCCGAGCCCCGTGCCCTCGCCGGGCCAGAA
>JBLNAC010000215.1:0-3190 GCA_050259155.1 Syntrophothermus sp. | reverse complement strand
GAGGATCGGCGAGCTCGGCCTGGGGCCGCTCCTGCACGACGTGGAGCTGCCGCTGGTCGGCGTCCTCGCCACGATGGAACGCGCCGGCCTGAAGCTGGACGCCGAGCGGCTGGCCGAGGTCGGCGCCGGGTTCGGTGAGCGGATCGCGGCCCTGGAAGAGGAGATCTACGAGCTCGCCGGCGAGGAGTTCACGATCGGGTCTCCGCAGCAGGTCGGCCACATCCTCTTCGAGAAGCTCGAGCTGACCCGGAAGCGGCGCGGGAAGACCGGGTACTCGACCGACGCTCGCGTCCTCGCCCAGATCCGCGACGAGCATCCGATCGTCGAGAAGATCGAGTCCTGGCGCGAGCTCACGAAGCTGAAGAGCACCTACCTCGACTCGCTTCCAGACCTGATCGATCCCGAGACCGGGCGGGTCCACACGACCTTCAACCAGGCGGCGACCACGACCGGCCGGCTCTCGAGCACCAACCCCAACCTGCAGAACATCCCGATCAGGACGGAGATCGGCCGCCCGGTGCGCGCCTGCTTCGTCGCCGAGGAGGGCTCCCGCCTGCTATCCGCCGACTACAGCCAGGTCGAGCTGCGGGTCCTCGCCCATGTCGCCGACGAGCAGGTCCTGAAAGACGTCTTCCGCGCCGGCGAAGACGTCCACGCCGCCACCGCGGCGGAGGTCTTCGAGATCGGCCGTGACGAAGTCGACGTCGGCCAGCGCTCGAAGGCGAAGATGGTCAACTTCGGCATCGTCTACGGCCTCACCGGGTTCGGCCTCGCCGACCGCCTCAACATCCCCCGCAAGGAGGGGGAGGAATTCGTCGCACGCTACCTGGAGCGCTTCCCGGCGGTGCGGCGGTTCCGCGAGGAGATCGTCGAGAAGGCCCAGGAGCAGGGGTTCGTCACCACGCTGATGGGGCGGCGCCGGGCGATCCCCGAGCTGCGCTCGGGCAATCCCAACACGCGGCGGCAGGGGGAGCGCCTGGCGGTCAACACCGTGATCCAGGGGACGGCCGCGGACATCATCAAGGTGGCGATGGTCCGCTGCCAGCGGGCGCTCGGCGAGGCCGGGGGGGAGACCAGGCTGGTCCTCCAGATCCACGACGAGCTCCTCTTCGAGGGCCCGGAGGCTGAGATGGAGGCGGCGACCGAGCTGGTGCGGCGCGAGATGTGCGCCGCCTACCAGCTCGATCCGCCGCTCGAGGTCGACGTCGGCGTCGGCCGGGACTGGCTCGACGCCAAGTAGCGCCGGCCTAGCCGTTGCGCCCCAGCTCGACCTTCTCGAAGGTCGCGACGCCGTTCGCGAGATGGAGGTCGGCCTCCCTCACCGTCGCGCCTTCGACCAGGTCTTCGGTCGTGCAGCTGCCGCCGTCCTCGGCGTCGCCTGCGTCGTCGCTCCCCTCCGCTTCGTCGTCGCCGGCTTCCTGGCCGGGTTCGTCGTCGGCGGAGCCCGAGCTTTCGCCGGCGCTCTCGCTGCTGGCGCGGGCGGTGCCGGTCTGTTCTTCGCCGGCCGCTTTGCCGCAGCCGCACTCGATCTCGGTTTCTTCGGTGACGAAGCCGCTGATCGTTTCGCCGTTGAAGAGGTTGATCGTCAGCTTCCCGGTCTGGGGGTCGAAGGAGGCGATGGTGCCGGCGTTCTCTTCGCCGTCGGGGATCCCGTCGCCGTCGCTGTCGGCTTTGCGCGGGTTCGTCCCGGCTTTGAACTCAGCCAGGTTCCGGAGTCGGTCATGGTCCTGGTCCCGTCGCGCCTGGTTGACCTTCAGCGAGAGTTTGTGCCGCTTCTCCCACTTGTCGGGAATGCGATCGTGGTTGCGGTCCTTGGCGCTCGCCGTACCGCTGATCGCCAGCGCGGCGACCGCCGCGATTGCGAGCGTGAGGAGCACCCGCAGGCGGGTCGGGATCGTCCTTGAGCTGAGCATTTTGCTCCTTCCTCCTTGTCGTGATGCGAAACGGTCGGACGCTGGAACCCGGAACGTTGCCGAGGATCACGATCCTCGTGCGCGTCGGTGGACGAAAGGTCTAGTCGGGCCCGGAGCCCGCGGCGTAGTCGGTAGAGGCGCCGGAGCCCGAACCTGAGCCGGACTCGCCGCCGCTTTCCGGCTGGGAGGGGGCCGACGGTGCGGGGCCGTCGCCGCCCGACTGCGAGCTGGGGCCCGGTCCGCCGCCGTCCGATCCCGAGCCGTCGACAATGTCCTGTTCGCCGCTCGGCGCCGGAGCGCCCCCGTGTGAGCCCTCGCCATCGCTCGTGCCGCCCTCGCCGCCGGAGTGGTGATCGCCGCCTCCGGATTCCGAGCCGCTCTGCTCCCGCGGCCCCCGCGCCGCGCCGCCGTCGGAGCCCTCGCCGCGCCCGCCCCCGTAGGCCCCGCCGGAGCCGGGGTGGGGGTCCTCTCCGCCTGAGCGGGAGGGCCCGGAGACCGAACCCCCGGACGAGGTGCCAGGGCCGGGACCGGAGCCGCGGCCGGCGCTCGTGGCCGGCCGGGCGAGGCGTCCGTCGGCGGCGGGCGCCGGGGTCGCCGTGGGTGAGCCCGCCGCCGAGCCCGCCTTAGCCGTCGGCGCCGCGGGCCGGGTGGCGGCGTCGGCCTGCGCGGGGCCGTCGGTGCCGCCGCCGTGTTGCTGCACGGCGAGGCCGGCGCCGAGCGAGCCCACGACGAGGGCCGTCGCGACGCCGAGCTTGGCCACGGCTCCGCCGCCGCCCAGGCCGGCCAGCGCCCCGCCGGCGGAGGCGCTCCCGGCCTCCCGGCGCATCGTCGTCGGTGAAGCCGGCGGGCTCGACGTGCTCGCCAGCGCACTCGACCGGCTGCTGCAGGACGCCGGCGCGGTGGTCGCCGTGCTGCACCACCCTCATCCGTCGGTGCAGGCCGTCGAGGCCAACGACTTCGAGGCCGACCTCTACATCGGCCTGGCCCTGACCGACGGACCGTCCGAGGCCGCCTACTACTGCACCACCGGCTTCGAGTCCGCCGGCGGACGCCAGCTCGCGACGCTGATGGTCGACGAGCTGCTGGCGCTGCCGGAGCTGCAGATCGCTCCCCCGGTGGGTCGTTGGCTGCCGATCCTGCGGGAGACCCGGATGCCGGCGGTGGTCTGCCAGCTCGGACCCCCGACGATCATCGTCGAGCAGACCGCTGAGCTTGCCACCGCGATGCACCGGGCCCTCGAGGCCTGGGCCACCACCCCGATCGAGGTCTGAGCGGTC
>JBLNAC010000214.1:0-5181 GCA_050259155.1 Syntrophothermus sp. | reverse complement strand
CTCACCGCGGGGGGCGGCGTGCTGGGGGGGGTGGCCGGTGGCGGCGTCGGCGGCGCAGGCCCGCCGCCGACCGTGACGACCACGGTGCCCGAGCCGCTGTGGGGGGCGCCGGGGTCGGTCGAGGGTTCTGCCGCCGCCACGCCCTCGGATTCGGGGGTTCCGACGCCGCCCGCGCTCGACTGTTCGGCCGCCCCTTCGCCGTTCGCTTCGGCTTCCGGGGTCGCCGGAGGTCCTTCGACGGCGGCTTCCGGAGCCGCAGCGGGCGCCGGAGCGGGCGCCGGCGGCGCCGCGGCCGGGGCGACTTCGGCCGGAGCCACAGCCGGCTTGTGGGCCACGCGCACGGCGCTCGAGACCACCGGCTTCGGCGCCGTGTAGTCAGGCGCAGGCTGGGACAGCGGGGCGGGGGTCTGGGCGACCTGACCCGAGTTGCTTTCCTTGACCTCAACGGCGGCGCCGGCGGTGATCACGGCCGCGGTAACGACTCCGGCCACGGCCTTGGTGCCGATCGCGCCGCCGAGCGCGCCCAGGCCGCCGCTCCCGCCGCCGAATGCGGCGCCGACGGCCCCGGCGCCCGCCCCGGCACCGGCGGCCCCGGCACCGGCGGCGCCGCCGCCCCCGAGGCCGAGCTTGGAGGCGATGAAGCCCTTGAGGGCGAACAGCGGCGCAACCGGGAACAGCGCGGCCAGGACCTTCTCGTTGGCGCGCACCTGGGAGCGGAACTCCGCACAGTCCTCGCACTCGCGTACGTGGCGGCGGGCGGGGGCCGAGACCTTGCGCAGCCCCTCGGCCGCTTCGGAGAGCTCGAGCCGGACCTCGGCGCAGGTGAGCAGCCGCGCCTGGCTCGCCTCGGCGAGGGAGATGCGGGCGCGCACCAGCAGGGACTTGACGGAGGGCACCGTGGTGTCCATCGCGGCGGCGATTTCCTCGTAGGAGAGCGAGTCCATCTCCCGCAGGAGGAGGGCCGAGCGCTGCGTCTCGGGAAGCTTGTTGACGTCGCTGAGGATCTGGCGGAACTCCTCGCGGTTGTGGACGCGCTCGGCGGTCGAGGAGGCCTCGACCGCAGGCACCATGTCCATCGATTCCTGGGCGTCGGCGGTCGGCTTGCGCAGGTGGTTGAGACAGCGGTTGCGCGCGATCCGGTACAGCCATGGCCGCAGGTTGATCTCGCGCTCGTCGGCGAGCATCGCCCGGTAGGCGTTGACGAAGACCTCCTGCAGGACGTCTTCCGCGTCCTCGGTGGAGCCCAGCATCTGGCGGCAGAAGCCCAGCAGCCGCCCCTGGTAGCGGTCGACGATCGTCTCGAAGGCGCCGGGGTTGCCCGCGCGGGCCATCGCGATCAGCCGTTCGTCGCCCTGCAGCTTGAGCAGCGGCGAGCGGCGGGCGAGAAGTCCGCGACGACTGGCGTGGGTTAGGGCCGATGCCTCCAAAGCTCTCCTCCAGGGAAGGGCGTGACCGGGGAAGGCGCTGCAACTACTAGGACACCGTAACAGCGCCCGAGTTGCGCTCGGCAGGCGCTTTTTAGGTGCGCCTTACGTTTCCTGCGCGCGGATTTCGCAGATATGCCCGGGGCGGGACTCGAACCCGCAAGCCCCCGCAGGGACAGCGCCTTTTAAGGGCGCCGCTTTTACCAGTTTCGCCACCCGGGCCAGGCGATGGTATCCCGCCCCGGTAGGCTGCCCCCGTGGCCGAGCACGGGGGGCGGATAGTCGCCAGAACGCTGAGGTCGAGGGGCGTGGGGCATCTCTTCACCCTCTCAGGCGGTCATCTCTTCTCGATCTACGACGGCTGCCGCGAGCAGGGGATCTCGATCGTCGACGTCCGCCACGAGCAGACGGCCGCCTTTGCCGCCGAGGGGTTCGCGAAGGCGACCCGGAGGCTCGGCGTCGCCGCCCTGACGGCGGGCCCGGGCGTCACCAACGGGGTCAGCGCGATCGCCGGCGCCCAGGCGAACGGGTCGCCGATCTGCGTGCTCGGCGGCCGCGCCCCCGAGATGCGCTGGGGCTCGGGGTCGCTGCAGGAGATCGACCACCTGCCGTTCGTCTCGCCGCTGGTCAAGTCGGCGCAGACCGTCAGGGAGCCGAGCGCGATCGCGGCCGCCACCGCGGCGGCGCTCGATCTCGCCGCCGAGCCGCCCACCGGGCCGACCTTCGTCGACTACCCGCTGGACGTCGTCTTCACCGAGGCGGAGGTCGAGATCCCCGCGCCGCCAGAGGGTGGCTCGGCGGGCGCCGCGGCTGACCTGGAGCGGGCGGCGGCGCTGCTCGCGACCGCTAGCCGGCCCGCGATCATGGCGGGGACCGGCCTCTACTGGGGGCGCGGAGAGGAGGAGATGCGCGCGCTGGCCGAGTCGCTCGGGATCCCGGTCTTCCTCAACGGCCTCGGCCGCGGCTGCCTGCCCGCGGACCACGATCTCGCCTTCAGCCGCGCTCGCACGGCCGCGCTCAAGGACGCCGACGTGGCGCTCGTCATCGGCGTGCCGATGGACTTCCGGCTCGGCTTCGGCGGCAGCTTTGGGGCCGAGACGAAGATCGTCCGCATCGACGTCGCGCCCAACGCCCTCACCGCCAACCGGCTCCCCGACGTCGATCTGGTCGGCGACCTGCCGGCGACGCTGTCGGCGCTGCGCGAGGCCGCCGGCGGGGGAGAGCCGCGGACGGCGCCGTGGCTCGAGCACCTCCGCGGCGTCGAGGGCGAGAGGCGGGCCGCCGAGCGCGAGGAGCTCGAGGACCCCCGCGCGCCACTGCACCCGGTGCGGGTCTACAAGGAGCTCGGCGAAGTGCTCGACCGCGACGCGATCGTGGTCGGCGACGGCGGCGACTTCGTCTCCTACGCCGGGCGCTTCATCGACACCTATCAGCCGGGCTGCTGGATGGACCCGGGTCCTTTCGGATGCCTCGGCGCCGGGCCGGGCCAGGCGATCGGCGCCAAGCTCGCCCATCCGGAGCGCCAGGTCTGCCTGCTTCTGGGCGACGGCGCCTTCGGCTTCGCGGGGATGGAGTTCGACACGATGGCGCGCCACGGCCTCGGCGTCGTCGGGGTGATGGGGAACAACGGGATCTGGGCCCTCGAGCACCATCCGATGAAGTTCCTCTACGGCTATTCGGTCGCCGCCGAGCTGCGCCCCGGGACGCGCTACGACGAGATGGTCGAGGCGCTCGGCTGCGACGGGATCCTCGTCAGCCGACCCGAGGAGCTGCGCCCCGCCCTGGAGCGGGCCTTTGCCTCCGGGCGACCGACCCTGGTCAACGTCCTCACCGACCCCGAGGTCGTCTACCCCCGCAAATCGAACCTCGCCTGAGGGCGGGTTCCGGGGACCGGAGCGCCCTCGGGGGTCCGGCTGCTCTCGGACCGGTTCCCAGAAATGAATCGGCCGCCATTGCTGGCGGCCGATTCAGCTGGCCCCTCAGGACGGGCAGGGGTACGTCTTCAGGGACCATTTATTCGATGGGCTCAGACGGCGGGAGGCGCCATGATGCGGCAATCGCCCAAGCCCTGTCCCAGATGCAAGGAAGGGCTAACCCCTCCTCGTGCCTGGTAAACGCGATTATCTTAGCGCGCGCCGGCGGTGTCCACTCAATCTCTGGACGAATACCCGAAAATCGGTAGCTGGTAGCTATGGATTTTCGAGGTTCAGCGCTTCGGCCGTCGCAAGCGCGGTGCCGTAGAGGATGTCGTGCTCGGAGACGGTGACCCGCTCGAGCTCGAACGCGCGCATCGTCTCGATCAAGATCACGGCGCCCGGGACGATCGTCGGCGCACGGTCGGCCTGGAGCCCGGTGGTGCGGGCGCGCTGCTGTAGGGACGCCGAGGCGAGCCTCGAGAGCATGCGCTGGATCGACGGCAGCGCGAGGACGTGGCCGTGCACGCGGTCGGGGTCGTAGGGATCGAGCTCCAGCTCGATCGCCGCCAGCGAGGTCGGCGTGCCGGCGACGGCGATCCCCTCCTCGGCCGAGACGCCGTCGGCGGTCGCCGCCTCGATCAGGCCGCGCACGTCGGCCGCCAGCGATTCGAGCTCGGCCGCGGTGGGGGGGTCGGAGAAGATGTGCCGCTCCGCGTGGCGGACGACGCCGGCCTGCAGCGAGGCGTGGAATTCGATCTCGCGGCCGGCGCCGACGACGATCTCGGTCGACCCGCCGCCGATGTCGACCACCAGCGTCGGGCGCTCCGGGACGTGCTCCGAGGTCGCGCCCAGGTAGGTGAGCCGCGCCTCCTCGTCGCCGTCGAGGACCCGGGCGGCGAGGTCGAAGCGCTCGCGCAGCTCGGCGATGAAGGCGCCCCCGTTCTCGGCGTCGCGGACGGCGCTGGTGGCGATCGCCCCGACCCGCTCCACGCCCAGCGCGCGGGTCGCCTCGAGGTACTCGCCGATCACCTCGCAGACGTTCTCGATCGCCTCGGCCGCGAGCCGGCCCGACAGATCCACGCCCCGGCCGAGCCGGGTCACCCTGCTGCGCCGCTCGACCGGCGTCACGACCCCGCCCTCGACGTCGGCGATCAGCAGCCGAGACGAGTTCGTGCCGATGTCGAGCGCGGCGACGCGGATGGGGCCGGGGGACATCGCCGGGGACTCTAGAGCCGTGGTGACCCAGGGGCCCCGCTCCCGAGGCTCCGCCGCATTCACAGGTCCGTTGCTAGAATTCACGTTCCGCCGCGGGGTGGAGCAGCCAGGTAGCTCGTCGGGCTCATAACCCGAAGGTCGCGGGTTCGAATCCCGCCCCCGCTATGTCTCTCGCGACCACCACAGAGCCCTCCTTGCGGAGGGCTTTCGTGTTCTCGAAGGCGTCGGCGACCGCCTCCGAGACTGTCGCCGAGATCTCGATCCGCCGCCCAACCTTGTCGTAGGCGATCTGCAGGTCGAAGGCCTCGAAGACCTGACGCTGGAGCTCGGGCGTCGCCTTCGCCAGCGACTTGGTCAGGTCGGGGAGGCGGGCGAGCTGGCGGGCCAGCTCCTCGTCTTCTGCTCCTCGCGCTCGGGGCCGACTTCGGCCAGGGCCTCGTCGAGGGCTTCCTTGTCAGCCCGCAGCTCGTCGATCCGCTCGCTGACCAGCTCGGGCTCGACGCCCTCCTCCAAGGCGATCACCTGGGCCTTGATCTTGCGCTCGATCTCGGCGAGCTGCTTGCGCAGGCGGGTCCCGGCCAGCTTGCCGTTGGCGCGCTCGCTGCGGGCCTGGGCGCGCAGCTGCT
>JBLNAC010000213.1:0-15835 GCA_050259155.1 Syntrophothermus sp. | reverse complement strand
TCACCAAGGCGGTCCTCGCCCACACGGTGGGGAACAGGCGCTACGCGGGTGAGGTCTGGCTCGGCCTGGCGCTGCTGCTGATCGCCGCCTGGGGTGGATGGGCCCTCGTCCAGGTGCCTGCCTGAACGCCGCGACCGACGGCAGGCGCGTCATCGATCCCGGCGGATCGGAGGCCCGGCTTCCGACCAGAAGGGCCTGTCGATGCGGTGGAACACCGCAGGCGGATCACGTGCGAAACCCGGATGCTCGGGTTGCGACCACGGCCTACCCTGGCCGGGTCCCGGGAATTCCTTGGACGAATCCGCGCTGCGGGGCGATGAGAAAGGCTAGAGGCGATGGCGAAATGGGAATACAAGGTCATCCCGCTGGAGGCGGCGGGCAAGCTGAAGAAGAAGTCGCCGGACCTCAGCCCTGAGCACCTGAACGAGTTGGGTGCCGAGGGCTGGGAGGCGGTCGGGGTCACCCTCAAACGAGGCGATCTGGTCGCTTGGCCGGTCGTCCTGCTGAAGCGCCCCGTGGCTGTATGAGTGAGGCGGCGCCGACCTCGGGGGGCGATGCGTGAACGTCCTAGTCGTCTACGCGCACCCGATCCCCGGCTCCTTCACCCATGCGGTGCTCGAGGAGGTGACCCGCGGGCTCGACGAGAGCCCCCACACCTACAAGGTGAACGACCTCTACGCGAGCGGCTTCGACCCGGTCTTCACCGGCCGCGATTCGCTGCAGTTCCTGCACGAGTCCCTGCCGGATCAGGTGCTCGAGGCGCTCGATCCCCGAGCGGCTGTCCTGCGCGCGGCTCGCGGGCCGGTCCGCCGCTACCTGGCCCGGCGCTTCCTGCGGGGCAAAGACGAGCGGGAGATCGCAGAGGCCCTCTGGGAGCGCCGGCCCCGGGACGTGCAAGAGCAACAGGCGCTGGTCGCCGAGGCAGATGGGCTCATCTTCGTCGCCCCCGTCTACTGGATGGGCTTCCCGGCGATCCTCAAGGGCTGGTTCGAGCGCGTCTTTGCCTACGGCTTCGCCTACACCCTGAACAGCCGGGGCTGGGAAGGCGACCTGGAGGGTCGGGTGCCGCTGCTCTCCCAGGAGAAGGCGCTGGTGATCACTCCTACCTTCTTCACCATGGAGGAGTACGACAAAGGCTGGCGCGACGCCGTGGACACCGTGATCTGCGACTGGGGCCTGAGGATGGCGGGCGTCAAAGAGGCCCGCCACCACTACCTCTACGCGGCGTTCGCCGCCAGCGAGGAGAAACGGCGCGAGTACCTGGAGGAAGCCTTTCGGCTGGGGAAGGATTTCTAGCCTCGGGCGGTGCGAGCGGGCGGAGAAGCCAGAGAGGAAGGCACGATGGAAGATCAAAATGGCAGCGATCGTGGTGGCGCGGAAGACGACGGGGATATCCGAAGCCAGGCGATAAGGCGGCTCAAGCGCAGGCGGGATTTCCGTCGGAATCTCGTCGCATACCTGCTTGTGAACGCAATCCTCTGGGCGATCTGGGCACTGAGCGGCGCGGAGATCGACGACACGGTCCCCTGGCCGACCTGGATCAGCGGCATCTGGGGAGCTCTCCTCTTGTTGGATGCCTGGAAGGTCTACGGCGAGCACGCGATCACCGAGCGTGACATCGAGCAGGAGATGGCCCGAATGGGCCGTCGTCAATAGGCGGGGCGGGGACGAGCCGCTCGGCCCAGTCGCTCGACCATCAGCGGGAGGCGCCGCGGCCTCGCGCAGGCTCGCTCACGCCCGCTCCAGAGCCCGCGGACCGATCGGAGAGGGCAGCAGCAGCGCCGAGAGGCAGACCATCGCGAGGGCCGCGACCTGGAGCACGATCCCGAGCGGACTGGGAGCGAGAGGATCGCCGAAGACGAGGATCCCGCCGACGATCTGGGTCGCGTTGGCAACCAGGCCCATCAGGCCGATCGTCTCCACCGCGCCTCCGCGTTGCAGGGCGGCGACCGTCGTGTACTGCGCGAACCCCCCGCAGGCGACGGTGACGAGGAGCAACGCCCCGATCATCGGCCACGAGTTGCCCGCCCCGCCGGTCAGGCCCTTAACCGCGATTCCCGCCAGCGCGAAGAGCAGCCCGGCGAGAACCGCCAGCAGCACGCCCCGGCGCTGGGCCAGGCGCCCGGCCCGGTGGGCGAGGGCGATGCCGGCGGCCAGGAGGACCAATCCCCCCTCGAAGCTGAGGATGGCCGCCAGGGAGAACTGGGAGTTGCTGCCATGGAAATGCGGGAGCGTTGCGCTCAGCAGAGCGAGTCCCGCCGCGCCCAGCGCCAGCGCCAGCCATTGCCGTCGCCCCACCGGATCCCCGAACAGACGCTGCGAGAGCACGGCGAGCGTCACCGCGCCCCCCGCCACGACGGCCTGGACCAGGGAGATCGGCGCAAACGAGAGGGCGGCGACGTGGACCAGCCAGGCGAGCGCCGCCAGGCTCCAGCCGGCGACGAACCAGGGCGAGCTGGCGAGGCCCTGGATGCTGGCGAGGGGCTGCCTGATGCACACGGGCTGCGCTCGCTGGCAGCCGCGATGCTTGAGCAGCGCAGCAAGGTTCGTCATCAGGGCAACGGCCGCGGCCAGCCCGATCCCGATCTCCACGTCAGCCCCGGCTGGCGGCGCCGGCAGCCATCGGGTTCATGCGGCCACCGGGCGGCGTCGGCGGCGATTGCGCCGACCCCTGCTGCGCGGAGGGCGCTCGCCGCCTCCACGCGGTGCCGCCGGACCGGCGAGCTTCCCCTTCAAGCCCAGAGCGGCGGTGATGCGGCGCATCTCCTCGGCCTGGTCGGCGAGGACGAAGCTGATGCCGGTGCCGGAGCGGCCCGCCCGGCCGGTGCGGCCGACTCGGTGCACGTAGGTCTCGCGGTCCTCGGGGGCGTCGAAGTTGATCACCCGCTCGACGTCGGCGACGTCGATGCCGCGGGCGGCGACGTCTGTCGCGACCAGGGTCATCACCTCGCCCCGCTCGAAGCGGGCGAGCGCCCGCTCGCGCTGTCCCTGGGTCTTGTCGCCGTGCATCGCGACGGCCTCGACCTCGCGGCCGCGCAGGCGCTTGACGAGCCGATCGGCGCCGCGCTTGGTGCGGACGAAGACGAGCGAGCGGCCGGCGTCCTCGCGCAGGTGCTCGACGAGGTGGTCGAGCTTGGCGCTCTGCGACTCGACGTGGAGGAAGCGGTGCTCGACCTCGGCCCGCTCGCGCTCGTGGGCCCTGTGGGTGTGGGAGCGGGGCTCGCGCGTGTAGGCGGCCGCGACCCGGCCCGTGGCCCCCTCCAGAGTCGCCGAGAAGAAGAGGGTCTGCCGCGCGGCCGGGGTCTTGGCGACGATCCGGTCGACGGCGGGGCGGAACCCCATGTCGAGCATCCGGTCGGCCTCGTCGAGGACGAGGACGCGAACGGCTCGCAGCGAGACGGCGCCGCGGCCGATCAGGTCCTCGAGCCGGCCGGGCGTGGCGACGAGGATGTCGGCTCTCCTCGCGGCGGCGATCTGGGGACCGAAGCCGACGCCGCCGTAGACGGCGGCGATGCGCAGATCGCGTGCCTCGGCAAGCGGATCGAGCTCATCGACGATCTGGCCGGCGAGCTCTCGGGTGGGCGCGAGGACGAGCGCCTGCGGGCGCTCCCCTCGCGGCCGGACGAGGTCCACCAGTGGCACGCCGAAGGCGAGCGTCTTGCCGGACCCGGTGGGGGATTGGACGAGGAGGTCGTGGCCGGCCAGGGCGTCGGCGACGACCATCTCCTGGACGGGGAAGGGCTGGGTGATCGAGCGCGCATTCAGCGCGTCGACCACGGGCTTGGAAGCGCCGAGATCGGCGAACGTCGTAATTGTGGTGCTCCTTGAATCGATGTCTTGGGGAGATCCTGCGACCCCAAGGCGCCAAGCGGCACGCGGAGGAAACGGAACCTCTCGGGCGGCGAATCGGCCAGACCCGACCCGGTCACGGTAGCAGCAAGCCGTCTCCGGTCGCTTCGATCGCGTCGGCGGCGGCCGGGGCGCCCCCGGCGCTCTCGAGGTCCCGCGCGAGGGAGCGCGCCTTCTCCCCGTAGGGACCGGAGAGCACCGCGTCAGCCGCCGCACGGATCCCCGCGGGCGTCGCGTCACGAGCGTCGATCGTGCGCCCCGCTCCGAGCTCCGCGACCCGGGCCGCGATGATCCCCTGCTCGGGCGACTGCGGGTAGAGGAGCAGCGGAACGCCGAGCGCCAGCCCCTCGCTCACGCTGTTCATCCCTCCGTGGGTGATGAAGACGCTCGTCCGGCGCAGGACCGCGAGCTGGGGCACGCTCCTCCTGACGATGCAGTTGCGCGGGATCGGACCGAGCGACGCGGGATCGATGTTGACGCCGACCGAGAGGAGCAGCGTCTCGTCCCGGTCGGCGAACGCCTCGACGCAGGTCCGGAGGAAGCGCGCGTCGGGCGGCACGACGGTCCCCATCGACGCGTAGACCAGGGGGCCATCGGCGAGGCTCCGCATCAGTCCCGGGTCGGGATCCTCGGTTTCGCGCAGGAGCGGGCCGACGAAGCGCACCGACTCGTCGAAGCGCTCCGGGTTCGGGTGGAATGCGCGTGTCGTGTAGGCGATCGTCAGGCGATCGCGATACACGAACAGGTCGAAGAGGCCTCCCACCTCGACGTGATAGGTGCGGCGGAGCCGCCGGGACGCGCGCCGAAAGCGGAGGTAGCCAGCCGCTCCGGCGCCCACCGCGCGCGCGAATTCAGCCGGGCTGGTGTGCTTGCGAAGCAGGCTCAGGTCGAGAGGAAGCGCGCTCAGCGATGAGACCCCCGGGATTCCCTCCGCACCGGCCGCCAGGCGACCCCACGGGCACATCGCGTCGCTGATGACGACCGCCGGGCGCTCCCGTCGCAGCTCGGCGATGGAGAAGGGAAGGAGATCCTCGGTTGCCCGGGCGAGCACGCCCGCGACCCGCAGGTAGTTGGACGGAAGGCGGGAGTGGTCGTAGGTGAGATGCCGGCCGTAGCTCCGGAACTCGGCACCCTGTCGCTCCACCTGGTCCCGGAACTGGTCGCCCGTGTAGTAGAGGACGCTCGCACCGCGGCGGCTGAGCTCGGCGACCAGCGGCAGGGTCGGATTGACATGCCCCGAGGCCGGCAGGTTGAAGAAGACGAGGCGGTTCCGGCTCCGTTCCCGGTCCACCCGGCCGAGTATCGCAGCGCCCCGACGCCACAATCGCCCTCGAGATGCATCAGCCGGGCCAGGGTGCTACAACAGAGCGCGATGCGCAGCTGGGACCTGAAGGCCGTCGAGGTCGAGCCGCACCAGCCTCGGATTCTCTCCTCCGCGGACGATGCCCGCACGATCCTGCTGCGCCTGCCGGCGGGCGAGGAGCTGCAGGAGCACGAGGTCCACGAGCGGGCGCGGGTGGTCGTCGTCGACGGCGAGGTCACCGTCACCACGGCGGCGGGGGAGGCCGTGTCGGCGGGCGCCGGGCACCTGTTCGACTTCGACCCGGGCGAGCGCCACACGGTCGCCGCGCGGTCCGATGCCCGGCTGCTCCTGGTCCTCAGCCCATGGCCGGGCGACGGCCATCCGGGAGCGATGACGCTCGACGAGAAGGCCGTGGTCCGCGAGCGCGCGCAGCGGCGCGCATGAGGTCCCTCCGCCTCGGCATCGCTGAGGCGGTCGCGGCTCAGAGAAGGCCGCGCCTGGCCGCCGCGGCGACAGCCGCCGCGCGGGTCGGCAGCCCGAGCTTGGTCCGCAGGTTGGCGACGTGGCGATGGACGGTGTGCGGGCTGAGCACGAGGCGCTCCGCTATCTGGCGGTCGGAGAGGCCGCTCGCGATCAGGGCCAGGATCTCGGCCTCCCGCCTGGTCAGGTCGGGCTCGCCCGGCTGCCGCGCCTGCTCCTCCCGCCCCGAGGGCGCCGCGCCCCGCTGCTCGACGCCGAGGCCGCCGAGGACGGCGCCCAGGACCTGCTCCGAATCCCCGAACCAGGGGTAGTGGTCGGCACCCTCGAGGGCGACGAAGCTCGCCTCGGGCAGCCCGGCGGCCAGCTCGCGGCCCAGCTCGAAGGGGATCGCGCGGTCCTCGCGACGGTGCAGGACGAGCGCCCGCGACCGCACCCGCTCGAGGCGCGCCCCGACCTCGAACCCGTACACGGCTTCCAGCGCACGGGCGGCCTGGTCGGGGCTCGCCGCCTGGCGCTGGAAGTCGACGAAGGCATCGCGCTCGCCGGCGTCGGCGCTGGGCATGAAGAGGTCGGCGAGGGCCCGCGATCCCAGACCCCAGTGCTCGCGCACCAGGTCGACGATCGCCTGCCGCCTGCGGGAGTCGGCGATGGCCGCCCCCGAGGCGTAGCCGCCGTAGATGACCAGGTTCCGCGTCCGCTCGGGGTGCGCGGCCGCGTAGGCCAGCCCCACCGGGGCGCCGGAGGAGGCGGCGACCAGGTCCACCGGGCCATCGGCCGCCGCCTCGACCACCGCGGCGAGCGCCGCCGCCTGGTCATCGACGTCTGCGGGCGGCGGGCCGCCGTCGGCTGAGACGCCGCTGCCCGGCGCGTCGTAGCGGATCACGCACCGGTGGCGCCCCAGCCTCTCGATGAACGCCCGGAACCGGGGATCGCGGAAGTTCAGCTCGAGGTGGCTCATCCACCAGCCCGCGAAGACGACAGGGAGGCCGTCGCCGCTGCAGGTCCATGCCACACGACGCCCCGCGGCGTCGGCGAAGCGAATCGCCTGCTCTTCCACACGGGCAAAGTTAGAGCACGAAGATGGCCTCGACGGGCCAGCGGTTTGGCCCGAACAGGGGAAGCGGGGGGAGCTCGGATGTGGTCGAGTCAAAGGAGTGAGCAGCGCACCGTCTCGACCCAGAGCCCCGATGTCGGACCAGCCCCCAGGCGAGAGATCTTCGAGGCAGCCGCTCGATGTCGCCGAAAGCCGCCGCATGGCGTTCCTCTACGACCCCGTCCTGTGGCTCGGCGAGAGCCTGGGCATGGCGGCACGGCGGCGCGAGCTGCTGGCCGGTGCCCGAGGCGCGGTGCTGGAGATCGGCGCCGGCACCGGCCTCAATCTCCCCCACTATCCGGCCGACCTGGAGCAGCTGGTCCTCGCCGAGCCGGGCGCCCGGCTCGGCGAGCGGATCGATCTTGACCGGGCGCCCGGGGTCGTGACCGCCCGGCTGGAGCGAGCGGCAGCCGAGGACCTCCCGTTCGCGGACGGCAGCTTCGACACCGTCGTCTCGACCCTCGTCCTCTGCACGGTCGGAGACCCGCGGCGGGCGGTGGCCGAGGTGGCCCGGGTCCTGCGCCCGGGAGGGCGCTTCCTCTTCCTCGAGCACGTGCGCGCGGAGCCGGGTCTGCGGCGGACGCTGCAGCGGCTCTCGGCGCGCCCGTGGGCGGCGTTCGCCGACGGCTGCCGCTGCGACCGGCCGACGCTGGAGACGATCGCGGCGCGGATGCGGGTGGAGTCGGTCGAGCGCGGCCGCTGGAGCGGGATGCCGGCGATCGTCAAGCCACTGGTCTGGGGCAGGGCGGTTGTCTAGGGGGACGGATACCGCCGCCAGGGTCGGCGCCGGCGTGACGCCGTTCCAGACCGACGCCAGGGCCGCGGTCCGGCTCGCGGTGGCCGCGGAGGAGCTCGGCTACGGACGGTTCGGCACCGCCGAGGGGTGGACCCACGACGCGGTCGTGCTCCTCACGCAGATCGCCGAGGAGACGTCGAGGATCGGCCTCGCCACCGCCGTGCTGCCGGTCTGGAGCCGCACGCCGGCGGCGATCGCGATGGCGGCGGCCGGCCTGCAGCGGGCCTCGGGCGGCCGCTTCTCCCTCGGCCTCGGCGCGAGCAGCCCGCCGCTGGTCGAGGGCCTGCATGGGCTGACCTGGGAGCGGCCGCTCGAGCGGATGCGGGAGACACTGCAGGCCGTCCGGGCGCTGCTGGCCGGCGAGCGCCTGCCGCTCGAGCGAGACGGGGTCAGGCCGTTGCGCCTGGGGGCGCCGCCCGAGCGACCGATCCCGATCCTGCTCGCGGCCCTCGCCCCGAACTCGATCCGCCTGACCGGCGAGCTGGCGGACGCCTGGGTGCCCTTCCTCTGGGCTCGCTCGCGACTGGCCGACGGCCAGGCCCTGCTCGCCGAGGGCGAGGCGCGGGCCGAGGGCGCGAAGCGGGCCGCCACGGCCCCCAGCGTCCCGCTCGCAATCGCGGAGGACGAGGGCGTCGCCCGGCAGATCGCGGCCGGCTGGCTGCTCGCCTACCTCACCCGCATGGGCCCGCTCTATCCGCGGATGCTGCGCGAGCGCTTCGGATTCGCGGACGCGGTCGACGCGCTGCTCGCCGCCAACCAGGACGGTGGCATGCCCAGGCTGCCTCCGGCGGCGGAGGAGCTGGCGCGCGAGGTGACCATCATGGCGACCCACGAGGAGGCGCCCGCCGCGGTCCGCGCCTGGTTGGAGGCGGGAGCCGACTCGGTCGACCTCGTCCTGCCCCTCGGCCTGCCGGAGGAGCAGCTCCACGAGATGCTGCGGGCGGCCAGTCTGGCCGGAGCGCCAGAGCGAGCCGCAGCCCGGCTGTGAGCGGGAGGGCGGCGGAGGCTATCCCGCCCGCCTGATCCCGCTCTTCGCCTTGCCGGCGGCCTTGTCCACCCCGCTCTTCACCTTGCCCTTGGCCTTGTCGGCGCGTCCCCTGGTCTTCAGGTTCTCGTTTCCGGCGATCTCGCCGGCCGCCTTCTTGGCTCGACCCTTGGCCTCGTCGATCTTTCCGCTCATGCCCGTCTCCTCCTCGTTTTCAGCCTCGATGGTGCTTGATCACGGCCAAGCCGCCGGAGAGCCCGGCGATCAGCGACCCGCCCGCGATCAGGGGAAGCCGGGCTCTCGAGGTGGCGGCTGAGACCGCCTTCCCGGCGGCGCGGGTCCCGGCCAAGGCCTCTTTTCCCGCGGCCAAGGCCTCTTTTCCCGCGAGCGCCGCATTGGTGCCGGCATCCAGGGAGGCTTTGGCGCTCCCTGCCAGCTCTTTCGTCTTCTGCCTCGTCGCCATCCATTTCCCTTCAGAGCTTCCACCGGATCGATTACCCCGGCCAGGTGGTGCCAAACGATCTGGGTCCCCTCGGGCCGCCCGGGAAGCCCGGGCTTGCCAACGGGGGGCTTCGGTGGGAGGCTGGCCCGAGGCCGCTGCCCATTCGGAGAGATGGCGAGGAGAAGCCGTGGCGCGCAGCAGGGTGATCGACGGGAGGGTGAAGCTGGTCCTCGCTGCTTTCCTCGCGGTGCTCTGCGCCGCCTACGCGGGCAGGGCCCTCGCGGCGGCCCCCGGCGATCTCGATCCGACTTTCGGCGGCGGCAGGGTGACCCTCCCCTTCGGCGCCGAATCCGGCGCCGGCGGGGTGGCGGTGGCTCCTGACGGCAAGGTCGTCGTCGCCGGCTCCTCCAGCTCGATGCCCGGGTTCACGGTCGCCCGCCTGCTGCCCAACGGCAGCCCGGACCCCAGCTGGGGCGGCACGGGAGTCGTCAACACTCCGCTCGGCCCGAAAGCCTTCGGGGCGTCCGACGTCGCGGTCCAAAGCGATGGCAAGGTGGTCGCGGTCGGCGAAGTCAACAACG
Organism: Syntrophothermus sp.; assembly: GCA_050259155.1. GTDB lineage: Bacteria > Actinomycetota > Thermoleophilia > Solirubrobacterales > 70-9 > VAYN01. The sequence continues at coordinate 6,306 of JBLNAC010000213.1, read as the reverse complement.
ACTTCGGGATCGTCCGCTACCTCGAAAACGGGGCGCTCGACCCGAGCTTCGGCGAAGGCGGCGTGGTCATCCTGCCCGTCGGGAAACTCGCGGACCAGCCCTACGCGGTCGCGATCGGCCCGGGGGGGCTGATCGCGGTCACCGGCGTCTCCACGGTCTCGGAAGAACCCAGGGTGCTCGGCGCCGGCGTCGCGGTGCTGAAAGGGAACGGAAACCCCGAAACCGCGTTCTCCGAAGATGGCAGGACGATCATCCAGACCGAATCGGGGAACGACGACCGGGGAGAAGGCATCGCCTTCCAGGCCGACGGACGGATCCTCATCGCGGACGCGACCGGCGGCGGCGCCGGCGACGGTTTCACGATCGTGCGCCTGGGGACCGACGGCAAACCGGATCCGTCGTTCGGCGGCGACGGAATCGTCGAAACGCCGATCCCGGGCGAAGGCGGAATCAAGGAAGGACGCTCGACGGACGTCGCGATCCAGCCCGACGGCAAGATCGTCGCCGGCGGCTACGGGGCCGACTACACCGGCCCTGAAGGAGAAAAAGAATTCCTGACCAAGTTCGCACTCGCCAGATACACGGCCGCAGGGCAACTGGATCCCTCGTTCGGAAGCGGTGGCATCGTCAGCGTGAGGCGGGGGGCCGGCGATGACTTCGGTCGCGCCGTCGCCGTCGCCCCCGACGGTCGGCTGATCCTGGCGGGCACCTACGACCACAATCCCGCGCCGCTGGAAGAGGCCGCCGCGCCGGCGCTGCTCCGTTTCACCTCCGACGGAAGCCTCGATCCGAGCTTCGGCAACGGCGGAATCGTGCTGGGGGACTTTCCGAGCGGGATCGAATTCGAATCGGTGGAAGGGATGGCGCTCCAAGCAGACGGCCGGATCCTGACCTCGGCCTCGGCGTCCGGCAAAGAATCGAACTCGGCGGTGGTCTCTCGCTATCTCTTCTCGCCGCCCGCTCCCCCGTCGAACGCCTTCGGCTTCGGCAAGGTGAGGCGCAACCGGAAGGCGGGCACCGCGAAGCTCGCCGTAAAGGTCCCGGGCCCCGGCGCGCTGGTGCTCACCGGCGGGACCGTCGTCCGCCGGCACCGCGCCGCAGCGGGCGCGGAAACCGTGACCCTGCTCCTCAAGGCGAAGGGCAGCGCCAAGCGCCGACTTCTCAGGGTCGGCAAGGCCAAGGTCAGGGCGAAGGTCACCTACACGCCCGAGGGCGGAGTGGCGAGGACGAAGGCGAAGACGGTCAAGCTGGTCAAACGGCGGAGGTAGAGCGACGCCTCCGTTTGACCCCCGTCGTCGCCGGTGCTGGAATCTCCCCATGACGCGGCGGGCGCTCCTGGCGGGCTTGGCGGCGACGATCCTGCTCGCGGCCGCGGTCACGGCCAGCCCCGCTTTCGCCCGCGTCGTCCTCGGGGGCGTCGTCTACGGCGGCGATCACGGCGAAGGCTGGGGCACCGCCCGGCCCCACACCATCTTCAACGGCGGCGATCCCAGCGGCCTGATCACCGACGTCCACTGGTCGAGCTGGGGCGGGGCGGTCGCCCGCGGCCATGGCAGGCACCCGATCTTCAAGCCCGGCGGCGGCTACTACCGCCACGCGGTGGTCGCCCGGTTGAAGGCGACCGATATCGGTCGTTGCGAAGGCCGCCGCGCCTACCTCAAGCTCCTGATCCGCGAGCCGCGCCGCCCGGGCGGCCCACTCGGCCCGTGGCGCTCGTGGTCGGGTGCGCGGACGATCTGCGAGCCCTACGCCTAGGAGCGGCGCGCTCCAGGGTGAACCGACTGCCGGTGCTCGTGTCGTGAGCCGACGGAGACCGCGCGGCGTCAACGGGCTGCGCACCGCCGCGCTGGCCCTGGCGCTCGCCGCGATCGCCGGCCTGCCCGCGCTCGCCGCGCCGGCGGCGCATGCCGCGAGCCGCCCGCTCACCCTCGCGGCGGTCGGCGACACGATCCTCGGCGACACGCCGCAGCTGCCGGCGAGCCCCGCGCGCTACCTGCGGCCGATCTCCCGGCAGCTCCGCGCCGACGTCGTCTTCGGCAACCTCGAGGGCACGCTCACCCACGCCTCCTACTCGACCAAGTGCGGCGGCGCCGGCTCCGGCAGCTGCTACGCGTTCCGCAACCCGCCGCGCTTCGCGTGGGCCCTGCGCCACGCCGGGTTCACGGCGATGAACGACGCCAACAACCACTTCGGCGACTTCGGTCCCCGGGGGGAAGAGGAAACGGTGCGGGCGCTGCGCCGCGCCGGGATCGCCCAGACCGGCCGCCCCGGCGAGATCGCCGTTCGCCGGGTCGCCGGCACCAGGGTCGCCATGCTCGGGTTCGCGCCCTACGCCAACACCGCCCCGCTGACCGACCTGCCCGCCGCCCGCCACCTGATTCGGCGCGCCGCGCGCCGCGCGCCGATCGTCGTCTGCATGATGCACGCCGGTGCCGAGGGGGCGGGGGAGACCCATGTCGGCCGCGGCGAGGAGCACTACCTCGGCGAGGACCGCGGCAACCCCAGGCGCTTCGCCCACATGGCGATCCGCGCCGGCGCCGACCTCGTGCTCGGCTCCGGGCCGCACGTGCTGCGCGGCATGCAGCTCTACCGCGGCCGGCTGATCGCCTACAGCCTCGGGAACTTCGCCGGCTTCCACAACTTCTCCGGCGGCGGCGTCCTCGGCCTCTCGGCCGTGCTCCATGTCACCCTCGGCCCCCGCGGCTCCCTGCGCTCCGGCCGCCTCGCGTCGGTCCGCCTGGCCGGTCCCGGCCGCCCGCTGCCCGACGCCTCCCACGCCGCCGCCCGCCTCGTCGCCCGCCTCTCCCGCCACGACTTCGGCCGCAGCGGCGTCCGCCTCGGCCGCCGCGGCGGGATCCTCTTACGACATCGCGGCTGAGGTGCTGGCGCGGTGACGGCGAGGGCGCGGCGCGTCGATCTCAACCTCGCGCCCCCGTGCCCTCCGCCCCGTCCTCGCCGAGCTCCGCCAGGCTGTCGCGAAGCTCGGCGAACCGGGTCGGGCCGAGCTTGCGCGCCCACTCGGCCTCGATCTCGAGGACGATCTCGCGCATCGCCCTGACCGCGGCCCAGCCGCGCCGCGTCAGCCGCACGCGCTTGACGCGCTGGTCGGCGCTGTCCTGCACGCGGGTCAGGTACCCCAGCTCTTCCATCTGCCCGAGGAGGTAGTTCAGCGCCTGCTTTGTCATCCGCGTGCGGGCCGCCAGGTCGGAGGGGCGCAGGTCGTCGGGGCCGGGGTACTGGAGCACGCCGAGGTGGGCGGGGATCATGTCCCGATAGCCGCGTTGGTGGAGGCCGGCGAGCATCCTCGCGTTCACCGTTTCCCAGGGCGCGCGGAGGAGCGCGCCGATCAGCGGCGGACCGAGGGGGGTTGAGGCGGCTTTCCCAGACATTGGTAAAGTAACTTGACAAAGTGACGCGGGCGGCCTACACTTGTAAAGCTACTTTACTTTACGGTCCGCCAGAGGCGAGAGGAGATTCAGCATGAACCAGGTCACCGCCGCAGAGACCATCACCGTCGGCCAGCTCGGGGTCCGCTTCCTCGTCGAGAGCGCCGACTCGGGTGGCAGCGTCAGCGTCTTCGAGTGCTACGTGCCGGCCAGCTCCAGGATGCCGGCGCCCCACAGCCACGACGCATTCGAGGAGACGGTCTACGGGCTGCGGGGCACCACGACCTGGACGATCGACGGCGAGACGATCGAGGTCGGGGTGGGCGAGGCCGTCTGCGTGCCCCGCGGCGCGATCCACGGCTTCGAGAACCGCGGCAGCGAGGACGCGGCCTTCCTGGCGATCGCCAGCCCGGGCGTCTTCGGGCCCTCCTATTTCCGCGAGGTGGGAGAGGTCCTCGGCGCTTCCGCCGGCGGGCCACCCGACCTCGCCGCCATGGGAGAGGTGATGCGCCGGCACGGCCTCACGCCCGCGCCGCCTCCCGGCGCCGGGGCCTGAGCTCCCTGCCGACCGCGATCTCGATCCTCGTCTCGCCGCTCCACCGCCGCCCTGGCCGTTGGCCGGCGGCAGGCGGTAGCGTGGAGCAGTGGACAGGGAGGTCGAGGTTCGGCGCTACCTCGAGGCGCAGCGAGCGCTGGCCGCGCGGCTGATCGACGGCGAGTCCCTGGAGGATGTCTGTGAGGACTTCCTCTCCATCGTCGGAACTCTGCTGGGGTGGGAGGCCGCCGCGATGTGGGAGGCGGTGCAGGACGCGCCGGCGCTGAGATTCGTCTGCGGCTGGAGCGGGCCGGGCTTCGATGCCGCACCGCTCTGGCGGGCCAGCCGAGAGCTCGTGTTCCGGCCGGGGTTCGGGCTCCCGGGCCGGGTCTGGGCCAGCGGCACCACCGAGCGGACCGCGGACACCGTCGAGCTGACGTCCCGGCGCTTTCCCCGCCTCGACGTGGCGCGGAGGCTCGGCCTGCGGGGCGCGATGGCGATCCCGATCGTCACCGGGTCCGCTCGAGAGGTCGTCGCCGTCGCCGAGTTCCACACTCGCGAGTTCGTCGGCCAGTCCGAGCAGCTGACGGAGGTCGTCGAGGGCTCCGCCGAACAGCTCGGCTCCTTCGTCGCGCGGCGGCGCGACGAGGCTCGCAACCGCGCGGTCGAAGCCGACGCCGAACAGCTCCGCGGCCATCTGGCCGAGCTGGTGGCGAGCTCCCAGGATGCGGTGATCAGCAAGGACCTCCGCGGTGTCATCACCTCCTGGAATCCGGCCGCGGAGCGCCTCTACGGCTACAGCGCCGAGGAGGCGATCGGCCGCCACATCTCCTTCATCGTCCCGCCGGACCACAAGAACGAGGAGGAGCGGATCCTCGACGTGATCAGAGGCGGGGGGCGGCTCGATACCTACGAGACCGACCGGATCCGAAAGGACGGGGCGCGCATCGCGATTTCCCTCACCGTCTCGCCGCTCCGGGGTTCGGACGGCAACCTCGCGGGCGCATCGGTGATCGCGCGCGACATCACCAGCGAGCGGCGCCGGCGGAAGGCGAAAGACTTCCTGCTCGCCGCGAGCCGCCTGCTCGACACCTCGCTCGATCCCGATCACACGGCCAGGACGATCGTCGAGACCGCCGTGCCCGAGCTGGCCGAGATCTGCGTGATCGACTTCCGCCGCGCGGACGGCACGTACGGCGACAGCGTCGTCGCCGGGGTCGATCCGGCTGTCGCCGCGGAGCTGGAACGGATCCGACGGGCGGCTCCGCTCAGCGCCGCCGGCGACCATCCGGTCGCGCAGGTGATCCGCGAGGGACGGCCGATGGTCTGGCGCGACCTGACCGCGCCGGAGGTGATCGAGGACGTCGCCCAGAGCGACGACCACCGGCGCCTGATCGAGGACGCCGGCTACAACTCGGCCGCGGTGGTGCCGCTGGTCGCCCGCGGCCGCACGATGGGCGCCCTGTCCTTCCTCCACGCCCGCGGCGACAGCCGCTATGACCCGGGCGACCTGGAGCTCCTCGGCGAGCTCGGCCTCCGCGCCGCCCTGGCGCTGGACAATGCCTTCCTCTATCGCGAGCGCGATCGGATCGCCAGGAACCTGCAGCGGGGCCTCCGACCCCCGGAGCCCGCCGAGGTGCCGGGCCTCGAAATCTCGGTCGTCTTCCAGCCGGCCGGGCAGGGGATCGAGATCGGCGGCGACTTCTACGACGTGCTCCCGACCGACGACGGGTGCTGGCTGCTGGTCGGCGACGTGGCCGGCAAGGGGAGCGCGGCCGCCGGCGTCTCGGTCGCCGTGCGCCACGCCGTCCGCGGTCTGACCCGGGAGCTCGAGGATCCCTCCGACGTGATCGCCCGCGTCAACGAGCTGCTCGTGGAGGGCGAGTCGCTCAACGATTTCGCGACCCTCATCCTGGCTCGGCTCGTCCGTGACGACGACTGGCTTCTCACGCTCGTCTGCGCCGGCCACCCACCCGCCATACATCTGCACGGCGGGGATCCCGCCGAGCTTGGAGGGGGCACGATGCTGGGCGGGTGGGAGGATCCCCGTCTGGCCCGCCACGAAGCGACGGTCGCACCGGGCGACACGCTCGTGTTCTGCACCGATGGGTGGCTGGAGGCGGGGCCCACGGAGCGCCACGCGGACCCGGAGGCGCTTGCCGCGAGCGTCGCCGCGCTCGGCGACCTCGAGACCGACCGGCTGGCCGAGCGCCTCGCGGCCCAGGCGGTCAGTCGAGCCGAGGGCGAGGTTCGGGACGACCTGCTCGTGCTCGCGGCGAGGCCGGCTTGACCTGGCTGGCGGGCCGGAGAGGGCCTGCCGGGAGTCGCCCTGCCCCCGGCCGGCCTAGGGCTTGATCCGCACCGATCTGCTCAGCGTCACGCTCC
>JBLNAC010000212.1:0-7495 GCA_050259155.1 Syntrophothermus sp. | reverse complement strand
CTCGCGCGCCGAGGAGCTGACCGCGGTCCGCCTGCTCGTCCTGCACAACCTCACCTACATGCGCGAGCTGACGATCCACGCCCGCGCCGCGATCGAGGCGGGCGCCTTCGAGCGCTACCGGGCCTCGATCGTCTCCGGCGAAGCTCCCTGGGCCGCTATTCGGTGTTCTTCTTGACCAGTTCCTTAAACTCTTCGACGACCTTGTCGACGGTGTCGCCGGCGACTTTGGTGACCTTCACGCCGGCGGCCTTGTCGGTCGTCACGATCACGGCCGTCGCCACCGCGGCGGCGACGAGCATCAGCGCCAGCGCCGCCATCACGAAGCGCAGGAAGCGGGAGAAGCCGGAACGCTTCTTCGGCGCCGCCGCGATCGGCACCGGGGCAGCGCTCGGAGCCGGGGCGGGGACGCGCGGCTGCGGGCGCCGCGTCGGCGAGGCGGGTCGCAGCTCTGTCCGCGCGGTCGTCCGCTCCAGGTGGCGGGTCGCCTCGGTCTCGTCCCCGAGCACCCGCGTCGAGGCCGTGGTCTCCTCCGCCTCCGGCAGGGCCACCGTCTCGCCTTCGAGCCCGAGCCGCAGGCCGGTGGCGAGCTCGTCCGCGCTCGCGTAGCGGCGGTGCGGGTCGCCCTCGAGGGCGCGCAGGACGGCCGCGCTGAGCGCCTCGGGAACCTCCGCGTTGTAGGTGCTCGGGGGCAGCGGCTTCTCGTTCTGCTGGCGCACCGCGAGCTCCGCCAGCGAGGAGCCCTCGTAGGGCAGGCGACCCGTGAGGAACTGGTAGAGGACGACGCCGAGGGCGTAGACGTCGGTCGCCGGGGTCGCCTCCTCGCCGCGCACCTGCTCGGGGGCCAGGTAGGCGGCGGTGCCGACCACCGAGCCGACCTGCGTGATCCGGGTCTGCTCGATCGCCCGCGCGATCCCGAAGTCGGTCAGCTTCACGGTCATCTCACCGCCGCCCACCGGGCCGCCGACGATCATCAGGTTCCCCGGCTTGACGTCGCGGTGGATGATGCCCCGGCGGTGGGCGTAGTCGAGGCCGGCGCAGGCCTGGATCCCGATCTCGGCTGCGATCTCCGGCGCGACGGGCCCCTGGCGCTGCAGGATCTGCGCCCCCGAGCGGCCCTCGACGTACTCCATGACGATGTAGTGGCGACCCTCGTCGACGCCGGTGTCGTAGACCTGGACGATGTTGGGATGGATCAGCTTGGCGACCGCCAGCGCCTCGCGCTTGAAGCGGGCGACGAAGCGCTCGTCGTCCGAGAGGTGCTCGGCGAGCACCTTGACCGCGACCGTGCGCTCGAGGATCCGGTCCGTCGCCTTGTAGACGTTCGACATCCCGCCCGAGCCGAGCCGCTCGGCGGTCTCGTATCTGCCCGAGAGCGTTCCCGCCTCCATCATTCCCCCACCGGAGTCCCGGGCCCGACCCCGCCGGAGGGGTTTTCGGGTTCAGCCGGTGGCGCCTGCGGTTCTTCCTGCTTTTCCTGGCCGGGAGGTTCCGGCGGTTCGGCGGGGGGCCCGGTTTCCTTTTCGGGGGCGGCTTCCTTTCCCGGCTTGGTCGCTTCGGCTTCTTCGGCGCCTTCGTGCCGCGGCTTACGCCGGGGTTCTTCGGCTTCTTCGGTTGCTTCGGCCGGTTCGGTCGTCACTTCCGGCGCTTCTTCGCAGCCGGCGACGACTTCGCCGAGGCGCGACGCGGCGGCCCCCATCGCCGCCTTCAATTCGGCGTCGACGCCTTCCAGCGCTTCGACCTGGGCGCTGACTTCGGCGACGGCTTCGTCGGCCCCGGCGCAGTCGCCTTCGGCCACGAGCGTGCGCACCCGGTCCAGGTTGGCGCTGATTTCGCTGGCCGTCGTCCCCGACAGGAGTTCGGACCCGCCGCCGCAGGCGGCGGCCCCCAGGGCCAGAGCCAGGGCGAGGGAGACGGCAATCAGCGATGCGCTCAAACGGCCCATGATTCGAGTCTAGAGAACGGTCTTGAAGGCGGATTTAGCCTGCATTTGCTGCTCATCAGCGTCCTACCTGGAGCCGCTCGGCGAGGGAGCCCGGGAGGCCGGCGGCGCGAATCGCGCCTGCTGCCGCGGCGATGTCGTAGCGGGCGCGGCGGAAGCAGGCGGTCAACTCTGCCAGGTCGAGCTCGAGCCATGCGGCGCGGGGGTCGCCGTCGCGGGGCTGGCCGACGCTGCCGGGGTTCAGCAGCCACGCGCCTCCCGCGATGTCGAGCAGCGCCCCGTCGCCGGCCTGGGCCCCGTGCGCGTAGGAGCGACGCGGCCCGCCCTCGGGGCGCGTGAAGAACAGGGCGACGTGCGAGTGCCCGATCAGCCCGATGCGCTCGCTCTGCGCGTCGAGCCCTGCTTCGGCCTGCTCGATCGAGAGGACGTACTCCCAGACCGGGTCGCGGGGCGAGGCGTGGAAGAGGCCGAATCCCTTGTGCTCCAGCGCCGGCCGCAGGCCGCGGAGGAACTCGATGGTCTCGGGCTGCGCGTGGGCTCGCGTCCATTCGACCGCCGCCTTCGCGGTCGCCGAGAACGCGGCGACGTCGATCTCGCCCAGCACCGCGAGGTCGTGGTTGCCGACCAGGCTCACCTCGGCGCGCTCACGGACCAGAGCGCTGCAGGCGTCCGGGTCCGCCCCGTAGCCGACCATGTCGCCGAGGCACCAGAGGCGGTTGATCCCGGCCGCCTCGACAGCCTCCAGCACGGCTTCGAGCGCGGGCAGGTTCGAGTGGATGTCGCTGACGACCGCTACGCGCAAGCGGCCAGCGTAACGCGGCCACGCCTCGGTCCATACGATGAGCGCGTGACCGCCACCGATTCGATCAGCCAGCTGCGGGGCGCCGTCGAAGCCGCCGCGGCGCTCCTTCGCGAGGGCGAGCGGGTCGAGCCGGCGCCGACCCTCGACCGGCCGCCCAAGCCGGAGCTGGGCGACTACAGCTCGAACGCGGCGATGCTGCTCGCGGGGCCGCTGGGCGACAACCCGCGCTCCGTCGCCGAGCGCCTGCGGACCGTGCTGGAAGCGGGCCTGGGAGAGGAGAGCGTCGACCGGATCGAGGTCGCCGGCCCCGGCTTCGTCAACCTCTTCCTCGCCGATGGCTGGTACGCGCGGGCGCTCGCCTCGCTGGCCTCCGGCGAGGGCCTGCGGCCGCTGGCGACCGCGCGGCCGGAGCGGATCCTGGTCGAGTTCGTCTCCGCCAACCCGACCGGGCCGCTGCACGTCGGGGGCGCGCGTCACGCCGCCTACGGCGACTCGCTCGTGCGCCTCCTGCAGGCCGTCGGCCACCAGGTGGAGCGCGAGTTCTACATCAACGACGCCGGGGCTCAGGTGGGACGGTTCGCCGACTCGATCCGCGCCCGCATGGAGGGGAGGCGGCCGCCCGAGGACGGCTACGCGGGAGGCTACGTCGGCGACATCGCCGAACGGATCGCCCACGAGGGCGGTTCCGCGCTCGAGCGCGAGGAGCTCGGCCTGCGCGGGATCTCGCTCGTCCTCGACGGCGTGCGCGCGACGCTGGAGCGGTTCGGGGTCCGCTTCGACGTCTGGGCCTCGGAGCGCGCGCTGTACGACCGCGGCGAGGTCGAGGCGGCGGTGGCGAGGCTCGAAGAGGGCGGCCACGTCTATCGCAGCGAGGGCGCCGTATGGCTGCGGACGACGACCTTCGGCGACGACAAGGACCGGGTCCTGTTCAAGGCCGACGGCGAGCCCACCTACCTCACGGCCGACATCGCCTACCACTGGGACAAGCTGCAGCGTGGCTTCGATCGCCTCGTCGACGTCCTCGGCGCCGATCACCACGGCTACGTGGCGCGGATCCGCGCCGCGCTCACCGCGCTCGGCGGCGACCCGGAGCGCTTCGAGGCGCTGATCATGAGCCTCGTCCACATCGTCGAGGACGGAGAGCGGGCCCAGATGTCGAAGCGCAGCGGCGACTTCGTCACCCTCGACGAGCTGCTCGACGACATCGGCGTCGACGCGACGCGCTGGTTCATGCTCTGGCGCAGCATCGACACGGCGATCGACATCGACCTCGAGCTGGCGCGCAGCCAGTCGAACGAGAACCCCGTCTACTACGTGCAGTATGCGCACGCGCGGATCGCGAGCATCCTCCGCAAAGCCGAGGTGAGCGAGGACGAGATCGCCGCGCGGCTGGCGCGGGAGCCGCGCGCGGCCGCCTTCGCCCCCGGCGAGAAGGACATGATCAAGCGCCTGCTCGAGCTCCCCGACCAGGTCGCCGACGCGGCCGCGCGCCGGGCGCCGCACCGCATCTGCGCCTACTCGACGGCCGTCGCGGCCGACTTCCATGGCTTCTACCGCGACTGCCAGGTGATCGGCGCCGAGGGCGAGGGTGTCGAGTCGTCGCGTCTGGCGCTGTGTCTCGCCGCCAAGCGCGCGATCGCCGAGTCGCTCGGGATGCTCGGGATCTCCGCTCCCGAGCGCATGTGATGATCGGCCGGCGCCGGCTGAGGGTCCTCGGCGAGATCGCCGCTCCTGGCGACGCGGGCCGCCCCTGGTCGCTGGCGGCCCGCGACCTCGACGTCCTCGAGCTGGCACGGAAGCGACTTGGCGACGCGCGCGTCGTCCTCGTCACCGGCGCCGACGTGCCGGCACGGGTGCTTGCGGTGGGTCTCGCCGGCGCCGGCGCGGCAGGCGCCAGCCGCGCGGTGCTCGTCGACTGCGACCTCGAGCGCTCGGCGCTCGCGGCGGAGCTCGGCCTGGCGCCGGTCCCCGGCCTGCACGAGTACCTGCGCTGGGAGGCCACGCCCCAGGACGTCCTCCAGCCCTTGGTGCTCGCCGGTCCCGCCTCGGCGAACGCCTCCGAGCCGCTGGTTTTCGTCTCGGCGGGCCGGCCGGCTGCGGAACCGAGCACCCTCCTCGGGCTGCAGAGCTTCCGGCACATGAGCGCCAAGCTGCGAGCCGCCTACGACCTGGTCGTCCTCGCCGGCCCACCGGCCGACGCTGCCCGGACGGCCCTCTCCGCGGTCGCGGCGGAGGCCGACGCGGCGCTGCTGGCACTCGCGCCGGGCCGCGCGGACCGGGCCGAGCTGCGGGCCCTTCGGGCCGCCGTGCGCCGCCTCGGCGTCGAGACCCGCGGGGCCGTGGTCGTTCAGAGGTCGTAGCGCGCCAGGTCCTCGTCCAGGCGCCGGCGCTCCTCGGCGCTCGGCCCCTCGGGCGGCGGCGCCGAGCCGCCGCCCCGGCCCCCCGAGCGCCTCCAGCGGGCCACCGCGATCGCCAGGGCGACGACGGCCACGGCGAAGCCGAGGATCGGCACCAGATAGGCGGAGAGGCTGAAGCCCGAGCCCTGTGGCAGCGCCAGCACTTCGTCGCCGTACTGGGCGACCAGCGCGTCCTTGATCTGCGCCTTGGTCCTCCCGGCCTCGACGAGGCGCTTTATGAAGGCCTTCTCGCGCAGCGCCTGCGGCGATTCGGCGAGTTCGAGCAGGGTCCCGCAGACCGGGCACATCACTTCGGATTCCACCTCGGTGACCGAGGTCTTCGGTTGCGCCGCCGCCGGCACGGCGCCCAGCAGCACCGCCGCGAGCGCCGCGATTCCGGCAGCTCTGGCGAGGCGCCGGCTCACGATCCTCCCGGCAGCAGGGGTGCGACTTCTTCGGCCAGGAACTCGCGGGTCACCGGGCCCCGCACGAGCAGTTCGACGTCGCCACGCGGGTTGATCACGAAGTTCTCGGGAACCCCGGTGGTGCCGAATTCGCGCGCCATCGCGCCGTCGCCGTCGCGCAGCTGCGGATAGCTCAGCCCGTACTTGCTGACGAAAGCGCGCCCGTCGCCGCTGAGGTCGCGGGTGTCGATTCCGAGCACGGTGAAATCGCGGCCCCCGTGCCGCTGCTGGAACTCCTCGAGCGCCGGCGCCTCCTCGCGGCAGGGCACGCACCAGGAGGCCCAGAAGTTGACCAGCACCCAGCTGCCGCGGTGGTCGGCGAGCGATTCCTCGCCGCCGCCCTCGAGGCGGGGGAGGGGCGAGGCGGGCGCAGGATCCCCCACCGCGACCCCAGAGGATCCCTTGCTGAGCAGCCCGAAGACGAGCAGGCCGACGGCGGCCAGCACGGCTACGACTGCGATGGCGGAGCGGACGCCCACGGGGCCGTCAAGGTTAGATCCAGCGTCCCATCGGCGGTCGCGCCATCGTGGCCTCCCTGCCTGACAGACCGCCTCAGGGCGGCCTTCTAAATGCTCTGGATTCGGCTCGCTCAGGCACCGTTCCGCGGCGATCTCCGCCGACCCACCCGCACGAGCGCAGGCGTCAGCTTGTCCACCTGCATGTCAGGGTCCCCGGGAGGAAGACGATCCCCGCGCTGCCGCCTTCGTTGCTCAGATCGCCGGAGATGCGGAGCTTGGTGCCTCCATCCGCGAAGCCGATCTTCCCGACAGCGTCGGCGTACGGGAGAGGATTGAAGTGGAATCCGTTCGAGAACCGCCCGGAGGGACCTTCGACGACGATGAGCGGGTCTTCGGCTTCGGCATGGAGCGGGTACTGACGCCCCTTGCCTTTCCAGTGTTGGACGAAGACCTTGACCGAATATGCGCCGTCGGTCGAGCGAGCGGATGCGAAGAAGCCGGCGTGCCGGCGGACTCTGCAGGTGGCGGTCTTCACCCGCGCCACCGGGTTGCCTTCCTGGCCGTCGCGGAGAACGACGACGGCGCCCGCAGTGGGGGCCAGCGCCAGAAGCGACGCAACCGCGGCGATCATCGCCAATGGCAGATGGCGCACGCGGTGGGCCATAGGCACAGCTTTTCACAGCGCTGGCCGTCGGCGCCCAGAGAAGGCGGACCTCCTTTTGGGACAGGATCCGGGCGCGAAACGGCGGTCGGCGACGAACGGTGCGGTCCACTGATAGGCAAGCTCGACCTGTGCGGCTTGTCCATCGTCGTGGTACGGCGGATTCAGCGCATTCACCACGACGCTCGGCCCGGCGCACGCCTCCGCCATCCCCCCGCCGCTCTCCGCGTCTGCCGCCCGCAGCTCGGCGCTCTGGGGCAGTCGCCGAGGCCAGAACCCGCGCCACGGGCGCACCCCCAGACCGCGACCCGCGAGCTCACGCACGAGCGCTCCATCTAGGCCCCCGTCTCCCCCGAGGACCACCACCAGCTCACCGTCCGACCGCCCCGCCGCGTCACTCGCCACGCGCCCGATTCCGACACCCGACCAACCCCCGCCAGGCTGCCTGCTGCCGCGGGACGAAGGCAAGAAAAGGTGGGGTTGCGCGAAAGCCCCGCCAATGGGATTGTCGGTGCCCCGCGCAACAAGACCGGAAGGAGAATCCGATGCCCAAATACCTCTTCGAGGCTTCCTACTCGCCTGAGGGCGTTCAGGGGATCAGCAGCAAGGGCGGGAGCAGCAGGCGCTCCGCGATCGCCGACATGGCCGAGGGTCTCGGCGGCAAGCTCGAGAGCTTCTACTTCGCCTTCGGCGACGTCGACGCCTACGTGACCGTCGAGCTCCCCGACAACGAGGCGGCGACCGCCTGCGCCCTCGCCGTGAACGCGGCCGGCGG
>JBLNAC010000211.1:0-11562 GCA_050259155.1 Syntrophothermus sp. | reverse complement strand
GGATCTAGGCGGGACGAGGGGAGATCACCCATCCGAATATAGGGAGATGGCCGGTGCCCGCCGCACGTGGGCACGGGTGAGGCCGGTCGGGTCGGTGCAGCCGCACAGCGCCAGCGCCAGCTCGAGCTCCCCCCGCAGGATCTCGAGCACGCGACGGACGCCCGCCTCGCCGCCGGCCGCCAGGCCCCACAGCGCCGGCCGGCCGACGAGCACGGCGTCGGCGCCGAGGGCGAGCGCGATCGCCACGTCGGTGCCGCGCCGGACGCCGCCGTCGACGAGGACCGGCACCCGGCCGGCGACCGCATCGACGACCTCGGGGACGACGTCGGCGGTGGCGAGGGCGCAGTCGAGCTGGCGACCGCCGTGGTTCGAGACGACGACGCCGCCGGCCCCGTGCTCGACCGCCAGCTCGGCGTCCTCTGCGGCGAGGATTCCCTTGACGAGCACCGGCACCGGCGCTTCCGCGGCGAGGCGCTCGAGCGAGGACCAGTCGGCGGAAAGCGACATCAGCGCGAAGGTGTCGGCGACGGTCAGCGAGCGGTCGCCGAGAGCGGCTTCGACGCTGGGGATCCCGAGGCCCGCGGGAAGGCGGAAGCCGTTGCGGAGGTCGCGCTCGCGATTTCCGCCCGGAGGCAGGTCGGCCGTCACCACGATCGCCTCGAAGCCGCTATCGACTGCCTCCTCCATCAGCGCCCGGGTGATCCCGGCGTCGCGGAACTCGTACAGCTGGAAGAGGCGTCGACCGCCGGGCGCCGCCGCGGCGACCTCGCCCGGGCGAGCGGTCGCCAGCGTCGATAGGCACATCGCCGTCCCCGCCGCCGCCGCCGCGCGCGCCATCGCCAGCTCCCCGTCGGGGTCGACGAGGCGCTGATAGGCGACAGGAGCGATCAGGATCGGCATCGACAGGGGCCCGCCGAGCAGCTCGACCGACGTCGTCACCGAGGAGATGTCGACCATCACCCGCGGGCGCAGCCGCCAGCGCTTCCAGGCGGCCAGGTTGTCTGCCAGCGTGACCTCGTCGCCGGCTCCGCCCGCGAAGTAGCCGAGCACCCCGGCATCGAGCTCCTCGTGCGCGATCCGCTCCGGATCGGAGACGTTGATCCAACTGTCGCTCACAGCCCGCGACCCTAGCGCTAGCGTTCGCGCGGTGAGTGCGCGGCGGGAGACGGCTCGGGGTGCGGCCCCGGCGGCGTCGCGCGGTGGGCCCCTGCGACGCCCGCCGCGGTTGTCGTGCTGGGGGCCTACCTGGCGCTGTCGGCGACGTTCGTGGCCGGTCGACAGGCACGGCTTGCAGGCGTGATGCTCCATGGCCGCTGCGGCGACGAGACGAGCTTCGACGCCGGGGTCGTCGAAGACCTCGGCGAGGTGCGGGGCAGCGCTCCGGCCTACGTCTTCCCCGACGGCGGCGACCACGGCCACCGGCATGAGCGCGCCGAAAGGCGACCGGGGCGACCGACCGGGGCGACTACGTGACGGAGGCTGCGGCGACTACGTGATGGACGAGCGCATCCCCACCGTGATCGAGCGCTTTCGCTCTGGTCGATGTCGACCTTTTCCGGGCTATCGCCCGGAGAAAGTCGAAGACGAGGATGTTCCTGGCTGTCGAGGGACGAGCCGCGACGGGCGCGAAGCCCCTCGCAGACGCGCGAGGGGCTCCTGGGTCCTCAGAAGTGGACGATGGGGATGATCAGGATCGCGACGATGTTCGTGACCTTGATCATCGGGTTGATCGCCGGGCCGGCGGTGTCCTTGTAGGGGTCGCCGACGGTGTCGCCGGTCACCGAGGCGGCGTGGGCCTCCGAGCCCTTGCCCCCGTGGGCGCCGTCCTCGATCAGCTTCTTGGCGTTGTCCCAGGCGCCGCCCCCGGCGGTCATCGAGACCGCGGCGAAGAGCCCGACGACGATCACGCCGATCAGCAGGCCGCCGAGCGCGTCGACGCTGAGGACGCCGACGACCGTCGGGATCACGATCGGGATCAGGGCGGGCAGGATCATCTCTTTCTGCGCCGCGGCGGTCACGATCGCGACCGTGCGACCGTACTCGGGCTTCTCGGTGCCCTCCATGATCCCCGGGTGCTCGCGGAACTGCTTTCGCACCTCCTCGACCACCTGGCCGCCGGCGCGCCCGACCGCCTCGATCGCGAAGGCGGCGAACAGATAGACCATCAGGCCGCCGATGATCAGCCCGATCAGCACGTCGGGGGATGTCAGGTGGAAGAGCCCGTTGAGGTCGTAGCCGGCCGGCGCTTCGTCGGCCAATTCGGATTTGAACGCCGCGAAGAGCACCAGCGCCGCCAACGCGGCGGAGCCGATCGCGTAGCCCTTGGTCACCGCCTTGGTCGTGTTGCCGACCGCGTCGAGCGGGTCGGTCACGTTGCGGACGTCTTCGGGCAGATCCGCCATCTCGGCGATGCCACCCGCGTTGTCGGTGATCGGGCCGAACGCGTCGAGGGCGACGATCAGGCCGCAGAGCGAGAGCTGCGCGACGACGGCGACGCCGATGCCATAGATGCCCGCAAGCTCGTTGGCGCCGAGGATCGCGAGGGCGATCACCAACGCCGGCGCGGCGGTCGACTGGAAGCCCTGCGCCAGGCCGGCGATGATGTTGGTCGCGTGGCCGGTCTCCGAGGCCTGCGCGATCATCCGCACCGGGCGGAACCGGGTCGAAGTATAAAATTCGGTAATCGCGAAGAGCAGCGCGGTGACCGCGACGCCGATCACGGCGCAGAGCCAGAGATCGCTGACGCTGACCGTCTTCGCCGCCGTGTTGGCGAAGCCGAGCCGCAGCGGTTCGCTCATCAGCCAGTCGGTCACGGGGTAGAACGCCGCGATCGAGAGGATTCCGGAGATCAGCAGGCCGATGTACAGCGCGCTCTCGACCCGGTCGGACTTCGTCCGCACGGCGAGGGCGCCGATGATCGAGGCGACGATCGCGACCCCCCCGAGGACCAGCGGGTAGATCGCGACCTCGCGGGCGTAGTCGGGCGTGAAGGTGAGCACGCCCAGCAGCATCACCGCGACCGATGTCACCGCATAGGTCTCGAACAGGTCGGCCGCCATGCCGGCGCAGTCGCCGACGTTGTCGCCGACGTTGTCGGCGATCACCGCCGGGTTGCGGGGATCGTCCTCGGGGATCCCTGCCTCGACCTTGCCCACCAGGTCGGCGCCGACGTCCGCCGCCTTGGTGAAGATGCCGCCGCCGAGCCGGGCGAAGACGGAGATCAGCGAGCCGCCGAAGCCGAGCCCGATCAGCGCGTCGACCGCCTCCTTGTCGGAGCTGCCGGTGAGGATCAGGATGCCGTAGTAGCCGGCGACGCCGATCAGCGCCAGGCCGACGACGAGCAGTCCGGTCACCGAGCCGCCTTTGAAGGCGACGTCGAGCGCGGGGGGCACGCCGCCGCGCGCCGCCTCCGCGACGCGCGCGTTGGCCCGAACCGAGACGTTCATCCCGATGAAGCCGGTGGCGCCGGACAGCGTCGCGCCGATGATGAAGCCGACCGCGGTCTTCCAGTCCTGCAGGACGAGGAGCACGATCGCGATCGGCACCGCGACGGCGGCGATGATCGTGTACTGGCGGCTGAGGTAGGCCTGCGCGCCCTCCTGGACGGCGCCCGAGATTTCCCGCATCCGCTCGTTGCCGGGCGACTTGGAGAGCAGGCGCTGGGTGATGATCAGTCCGTAGACCACGGCGGCCCCCGCGCAGACGAGCGCGACGACCACTCCGTATTCCGTCAAAAAGCTGGTCAAGGTCGTTTCCTCCGGTGGATTTCGCGGCGGCGGAGTCTATAGGCGGCAACGGCGCGGCGCCCCCAGGGGGCCTCGCGCGGTCGCGCGGGGGCGCTTCAGGCGGCCTCCGCCGCCCGCCCCGCGCCGACGTAGGTGCGCCTCGTCTCCGCCACCGAGTCGCGGTAGATGTCCTCGATCGAGACGCCGGCGTCGAGCGCCTCGCGGGCGCGCTGGGCGCCGTTTCGCTCGGGCAGCTCGACCTCGATGCCCAGCCGCTCGCGGGCCGGCTCGCTCCAGGCGAGGACCGACTCGACCAGCGCCCGCGTCTCGACCTCCTCGCCGCGGCGGAAGTCGATCATGCGCCCGCCGGCACCGTGGCGGATCGCCCGCCAGAGGTTCTCCTCGATCTCGCGGTCGCCCAGCAGGGCGCCCCGGCCCTCGTAGCCGTGCTCGTCGTAGTCGAGAGCTGCCTGGGCGATGCAGGCGGCGATCAGCGCGGCCACCGCGAAGGACTCCTCGCCCCTCGTCTGGGCGTCGCAGATCCGCACCTCCACCGTGCCGAACTCATGGTGTGGACGCACGCTCCACCACAGCTGGGTCGACTCGACCACCGTCCGCGTCCGCTGCAGCAGGCCGACGAACTCGGCGTAGCTGCGCCAGTCGCCGAACGGCGCCGGGACGCCGCAGCGGGGGAAGGTCCGGGTGAAGATCTCGGTGCGGACGGTGTGCAGTCCCGTGTCGCGGCCGTCGAGGAACGGCGAGTTGGCCGACACGGCGAGCAGCAGCGGCAGCAGCTCGCGCAGCCGGTCGCAGACCGCGATCGCCCGGTCGGCGCCGCGGACGCCCATGTGGACGTGCAGGCTCCAGGTGTTGTTGCGCTGCGCGACCCAGCCGAGCTCGTGGCGCAGGCGGTTGTAGTGGGGGGTGTCGATGATCGTCTGGTCCAGGTAGCTGGCCCACGGGTGGGTGCCGGTCGCGCCCAGCGCCAGGCCCATCTCGGAGACGATCTGGAACAGGCGGGCGCGCCGCTGGCGCTGGCGTGCGAGGGCCTCCGCGAAGGTCTGCGAGCGTCCCGACCGGATCTCGATCTCGGTGTCGATCAGCTCGCCCGCGGCGGCGTCCGCCAGCAGCTCATCGCGCCGGCAGGCGGCGTAGACGTCGTCGAAGCGGTGCGCCAGCTCGAGCGTGGCCGGCTCGAGGATCGCGAACTCCTCCTCGAGGCCGAGGGTGAAGTCGGTCGAGGACTCGAATCTCTCGCGCGCGAGGTCGAGGTCGAGAGACACTTGTCTAGGCCAGGTAGAAGTACAGCGCGTAGAGCAGATCGACCGCCGGGCTCGAGGTGTGGACGGTGACGTCCGGGGGCACCTGGAGCAGCTGCTCGGAGTAGTTGAAGATGATCTTGACGCCGGCCTTGACGAGGCGGTCGGCGACCTCCTGGGCGGCGTCGGCCGGAACGGCGAGGACGCCGACCACGATCTCGTCCTCGGCGACCACCTCCTGGAGCTCCTCGAGCGCGCGCACCCGCAGGTCGCCGATCTGCTTGCCGATCACCGCGGGGTCGGCGTCGAAGACGGCGACGATCTGGAACCCGTGGTCGGCGAAGATCGCCGAGCTGGCGATCGCCTGGCCGAGGTTGCCGGCCCCGATCAGGGCGATGTTGTGCTGGCCCGAGGTGCGGAGGATCTTGCGGATCTCCGAGACCAGCGACTCGATGTTGTAGCCGACGCCGCGCTTGCCGAACTTGCCGAAGCCCGAGAGGTCGCGCCGGATCTGGGTCGGGTTGATGTGGGTGTACTCGGACAGCTCCTGCGAGGAGATCGTGTCGCGGCCCATCTTGCGTGCCTGCGTCAGCACCTGCAGGTACCTGGAAAGGCGCGCGGCGACGCCGAGCGAAAGCCGCTCGCCCTCGACCGGGAACCCCCCGGAGGCTTCGAGCTCGTCGATCACCTCGACCATGCCCCCACAGTATCGAGCCTCGACCTCACCGCCGCCGTGTCGAAGATCAGCTCGGAGGCGACGATGCCGTCGATCTCGACCACCGGGATCCGCTCCAGATGGCGCTTCAGCAGCTGATCGTCGCTGTCGATGTCGATCTCGCGCAGCGCGAAGCGGTAGCCCTCCTCGTGCAGGGCGACGAGCGCCTCGACCGCCTCCTCGCAGAGATGGCAGCCCGGCCGCGAGTAGACGAGCACCTCGGCCACGGTCAGGCGGCGGCGCGCTCGCCGCTGGCGAAGGCGTCGTAGTCCAGGTAGTCGGGGTAGGAGATGCGCGGCGCGAAGCGCGCGGCGGCCCCAATCATCGCGGCGTTGTCGGTGCAGAGCTCGATCGAGACCAGCTTCAGCCGCAGACCCCGCTCCTCGCAAAGCCGACGGACCGCCTCGCGCAGCGGGCCATTCGCGGCGACGCCGCCGCCGAGCGCGACGGCGGTCCACTCGCGTCGGTCCAGCGCCCGCCGCAGCTTCGCGGTCAACTGGCCGACGACCGCCGCCTGGAAGCTGGCGGCGAGGTCGGCGCGGCGGGCGGCCACCCCCTCCGGGCCGAGCTCCCGGCAGCGGTATACGAGCGCCGTCTTGAGGCCGCTGAAGCTGAAGTCGAGGCCCGGGTCGCGGCTCATCGCGACCGGCATCTGGAACGCCTCCGGATCGCCTCCGGCCGCCTCGCGTTCGAGCGCCGGCCCGCCGGGGAAGGCGAGGCCGAGCAGCCGCGCCGACTTGTCGAAGGCCTCGCCGGCGGCGTCGTCGAGGGTCTCGCCGAGCACCTCGTGCCCGCGGTGGTCGCGGACCGACGCCAGCAGGGTGTGGCCGCCGCTGGCGAGGAGGCAGAGGAACGGGGGCTCCAGGGGATCGGGCTCGAGGAAGTTGGCGGCGACGTGGCCCTGGAGGTGGTCGACCGGGATCAGGGGCAGTCGCCGTGCCGCGGCGAGCGCCTTGGCGGTGCTGACCCCGACCAGGAGGGCACCGATCAGGCCCGGGCCGGCGGTGACGGCGACGGCCTCGACCGCGTCCAGCCCGACCTCGGCCTCGGCGAGTGCCGCCTCGACGACGGGCGCGGCCAGATCGAGGTGCCGGCGGGCGGCGACCTCCGGCACGACCCCGCCGAACGCCGCGTGGGCGTCCGTCTGCGAGGAGATCACGTTGGAGAGGATGCGCGGCCCGTCGAGCACCGCCGCGCAGGTGTCGTCGCAGCTCGTCTCGATCGCGAGGATCATCGCCCGCCTCGCTCCCTCACTGCCGTCCGCCGCGGGCGGCGCCGGGCGGAGTCACTCATCCAGCCACATGATCAGCGCGTCCTCGCCGTTGTCGTGGTAGTAGCGCGGCCTGACGCCGGCGGAGCGGAAGCCGAAGCGCTCGTACATCGCGATCGCGCCGTGGTTGGAGACGCGCACCTCGAGCGTGAACGGCAGGGCGCCCCGGCCCTCCTCGAAGAGGCGGCGCAGCAGCCGGCCGGCGACGCCGGTCCCGCGCGCCTCGGGAGCGACGGCGATGTTCATCAGGTGCCACACCTCGTCGTAGCGGGAGCAGACCACGTAGCCGAGCAGGTCGTCGCCGGCGCTGGCGGCGAGGCAGATCCCGCTCGGCTTCGAGAGCTCGAGGACGAACATCGCAAGCGACCAGGGGGTCGGGAAGGAGCGCCGCTCGATCGCGATCACCGTGGGGAGGTCGCTGTAGGCGAGCCGCCTCACCGTGACCTCCTGCTTCAGCTCACTCGGCTGTCTGGAAAGAGTCTCGCTCACGCCACCGCTCCGCGTCGGGAGGTCTGAGATAGATCGGTTCGAACCCGCCGCCGTCGGCGCCCCCCGCCTCCTCGGCCAGGGCGCACACGTGCCGCGCCGCGATCCGATGGACGGGGTCGGCGTCGTCCGCGATCCGGACTCCGCACGGGGCCAGCTCGTTCCGGAATCGTACCGCCCCCGGTCCGGCTGTCGCCGGCGGCGACGCCAGCGTTGCGACGCGCTCAACGAGCTCCTCGGGGCGGCAGACGAAAGGCTCCCAGCGCGGCTCCCCGCCTGGCGAGTAGAGCGCGGCGAAGACCTCCCCGCGGAAGCCGTCGAGCACCGGAAGCAGGTCGCCCTCCGCTCCCGCCTCGGCGATCCCGCGCGCGAGCGCGGCGAGGGTCCCGATCCCGACCGCCGGCAGCCCGGTCGCCGCCGCGAGGCCGCGTGCGGTGGCGATCGCGATCCGCACCCCGGTGAAGGACCCCGGCCCCAGCCCGACCGCGATCAGGCCGACGGCCTGCCAGCCGCCGGCCGCGGCCGCGGCGCGCTCGACCTCGCCGAGCAGCGCGGTCGCGTGCCGGGGACGTCCCCCCGGCCCGACGCCGAGACGGGACTCCTCGACGACCTCGCCGTCGCGCCGGGCGCAGGCGGCGGTGTCGACGCTCGCGGTGTCGAAGCCGACGACTACCAGTGCCGCTCAGCTCTTGACGCGGAAGAAGGAGGTGCCGACCTTCTTGCCCTTGACGAACCAGGTGACCCGATGGCGACCGGGGATCGTCGAGGTGATCTTGTTCACGTAGAGCAGGCCTTTTTCGGCTTTCTGCGCATGGGCGCAGAGGCTCTTGCCGCTCGGGAACCTGACGCAGACGGTGTAGACGACGTCGGCCTTCAGGCTCTCGAAAAAGGCGCCCTTCTTGGAGCTCCTGGGGCAGACGTCAGCCGGTTTCGCGTTGCGGGAGGTGCCGCAGCCGACGTAGTGCTTGTACGCGGCCGCCTCCGCCGAGGCCGGCGCCGCCAGGGTCAGCAGCCCCGCTGCGACCGCCACCGCGACGAGCGCCTTCAGTCCCTTCATGGTCCTTCCCTTCGTGGATCGAGTGCCTGAGCGCCGATGCTACAAGCTGTCATCACCCAAACACGCGCGCACGGCGGGGTTGCGGCATCGCTCACCAGTCGACCTCGATCAGCCGTCGCTCCCCGCCCGCGTGGGCGATCCGTACCTCGACCGCGGCCCGGAGCCGGTCGGCTCCGGCCGCCGGCCACTCGACGAAGGCGACGGTGTCGGGTCCGAGGTAGTCCTCGAGCAGCGCCTGGTCCTCCCCCTCCAGGCTCTGCAGCCGATAGAGGTCGAGGTGGGAGACCGGGACCCGGCCGCCGCCGTAGCGCTGGCCGATCGTGAAGGTGGGCGAGGTGATCGGCTGCTCGATCCCGAGGGCGCGGCAGGCGCCGCGGATCAGCGTCGTCTTGCCCGCCCCGACCTCGCCCGAGACGACGACCACGTCGCCGGGCCGCAGGCGCTCGGCGATGCGGGCGCCGATCGCTTCCGTCTCCGCCGCCGAGGCGGTCTCGACCAAGATCGCCCTAGCCAAAGAAGTCGAGCTGGTCGGCGGGCGCGAGCTCGGCCTCGGGCGGGCCCTCCTCGGCGACGGGCTCCGCCGCCGTCGGCGCGGGGGTCGGGGCCGGGCCCGCGAGGAGATCCGGGATCGTCGCGAAGTCGGCGCGCAGCGTCTCCTTCACCGCCGGGGTCCGCAGCGCCGCCGCCGGATGGAACAGCGGCAGCAGGTAGACGGGGCGGCCGCCCAGCTCGTGGAGCTGAGGGGTGCCGCGGACACGGGTGATCCCGACCTGGCTGCCGCTGAGGAGCTTGGTCGCGAAGTTGCCGAGCGTGCAGACGACCTTCGGCTCGATCAGGCGCACCTGCTCGAGCAGATAGGGCTCGCAGGCCTCGATCTCCAGCGGCAGCGGATCGCGGTTGCCGGGCGGGCGCGACTTGAGCACGTTGGCGATGAAGACGTCCTCGCGGGCGAGGCCGATCTCGCCGAGCAGCTGGTTCAGCAGCTGCCCGGCGCGGCCGACGAACGGCAGCCCCTGCCGGTCCTCCTCGGCGCCCGGCGCCTCGCCGACGAACATCAGGTCCGCGTCGGCGTTGCCGGCGCCGAAGACCGCGTTCGTCCGGGTCAGGTGGAGGGGGCACCTCGTGCAGGCCTGCACCTCGCGATACAGCTCGACCAGCCGCTCGCGCCGCTCGGCGGCCGTCTGCGTCACGGCCGCTCCCCGAGCGCGCGTCGCCGGCGCGACTCGGCGATGCGGTCCTGCCGGGCCGCCTCCCGCTCACGCCGGCGCGATTCGTCGGCGCGGACCCGCGGGCCGCGGGGCTGTCTCCCCGGCGGCGAGACGCTCGAGATCAGACGCCGGGTCCGGGCGGACCCGCAGCCGGGACAGGGCACCTCCACCGCCCCCGCCGGGACGAGCTCCTCGAAGCGGGCGCCGCACCCCTCGCACTCGAACTCGTAGATCGGAATCTGCGCCTCCGGCTGACCTGGGTTGACCCTTCTCCGATCCTACGACCTCGGGTCGGGCTCCGAGGCCTAGGGGAGCGGCTCCCACTCCCACGCCTTCGGCGAGGCGAGGCTCTCCTGTTCGAGGTAGCGCCGGAACGCGTCGAGCTCGGCGGGCTCGACGCTGTAGACGTGCTCCGGCTCGGGGAAGTGACGGGAGCGGACCTCGTCGCGGTAGCGCGCGACGGCGTCGACCATCGTCTCGTGGACGTCCGCGTAGCGCTTCACGAACTTGGCCATGTGGCCGGTCGTGATCCCCAGCAGGTCATGGAAGACGAGCACCTGGCCCGAGGTCGCGGGCCCGGCGCCGATCCCGATCGTCGGCACCTCGACCCGGTCGACGATCGCTTCGGTGATCGCCGCCGGCACCGCCTCGATCACGACGGCGAAGCAGCCGACCGCCTGCAGCGCGAGGACCTCCTCGCAGAGCCTGATCGCGTCCTTGGCGGTCTTGCCCTGGGCCCTGTAGCCGCCCAGCGCGGTGGCGGTCTGCGGCGTCAGCCCGACGTGGCCCATGACCGGTATCCCGGCGCGGATGATCGCCCGCGCGCGCTCGACGGAGACGCCTCCGGCCTCGAGCTTGACCGTCTGGCAGCCGGTCTCCTTGACCAGCCGCTGGGCGCTCTGGATCGCGATCTCGTTGCTCGCCTCGTAGCTACCCATCGGCATGTCGCCGACCATCAGCGGCGTCTTCAGCCCCCGCCGGACGGCCTTGCCGAGGACGATCATCTCCTCCATCGAGACCAGCTCGGTGCCGGGGTAGCCGAGGACGACGTTGGCGGCGGAGTCGCCGACCAGGACGATGTCGACGCCGGCTGCCTCGGCGACGGTCGCGGACGGGTAGTCGTAGGCGGTGATCATCACGATCGGCTCGCCGTTCGCCTTCATCTCCGCCAGGCGCGGCAGGCTCATCGGCCGCCGGCCCTCGGGCTCGGGCGCGGTATGGGAACGGGCTCCTGAGCTCATCTGCGAGGCACCTCCGGGTGGTCGTCGACCGCTGCGGGCCGGTTCTGGTCGTCGACGGGGCCGACGAGTCGCGAATGGCGCTCGAGGTCGGCCTCGCCGTGGTCGAGGTCGCAGGCGGTGACGGTCGCGCGGTGGATCTTCGACTCGAGCATCTGTCGCTGCAAGGCGCTCCCCCCTCTCCTAGGGCTCGATCAGGACGTTGTCGATCAGCCGCGCCGCCCCGACCTGAGCGGCGACGGCGACGAGGACCGGCCGGCCGGCGAGCGTCGCGACCGGGGTCAGGTCGGCCGCGTCGCGCGCCTCGAGGTACTCGGGCTCGATCCCGGCGGCGGCAAGCTCGGCGCGCCCGGCCTCGAGCCCGGCGGCAAGGGAGCCGGCCCGCGCCTCGCGCTCGACCGCCGAGAGCGCCCGCGAGAGCGCGGCGGCGCGCTCGCGGTCGCGCGGACCGAGGTAGGCGTTGCGCGAGCTCATCGCGAGCCCGTCGGGCTCGCGCACGGTCGGCAGCACCTCGATCCGCAGCGGGAAGTCGAGGTCCCGCGCCATGCGACGGATCACGGTCGCCTGCTGGGCGTCCTTCTGACCGAAGTAGGCGACGTCCGGG
>JBLNAC010000210.1:0-5067 GCA_050259155.1 Syntrophothermus sp. | reverse complement strand
AGGGCTGGAGGTGGGCGATGAAGGTGACCTCCTCGCGGAACTCGGGGTGCTGGGTGAGGAACACGTCGAAGGCGGTGAACCCCCGAAGGACGTTCTTCGAGAGGTCGGCGCGGTCGACCCGGATGATCAGGTACTTGCGCCGGCGCTCCAGCACCTCGCGCTCGGCTTCGGCCACCTCCGGCGAGGCGGCCGCTCGGCGCAGCCGCTCGGCGTCGATGCCGAGCGGATAGGCGCGGGCGAGGGTCACCCCGCCCTCGTGCCGCACCTCGGCGTTCTCGTAGTCGACCTCGGCGCCGATCAGCTCTTCGCAGCAGTGCAGGAAGTTGACGCAGTAGGCGAGCGTGTGGAAGCCGATGATGTCGTTGGCGAGGAGGCCGTCGAAGATCGCCTCCCGGATCCGCCTCGGCAGGACCCGCCAGCTGTCGGGCTGCGACCAGGGGATGTGGACGAAGTGGTGGAGGAAGGCGTCGGGCCGCTCCTCGCGGATCATCCGCGGGGCCGTGTAGAGGTGGTAGTCGTGCAGCATCACCAGGGCTTCGGGCTGGCCGTCGACCTGCTCGATGGCCGCCTCGGCTATGTCGCGATTGACCGCCTGGTAGCCGTGGTCCCAGGCGTCGAGCTCTTCCTGGCGGATGTCGGGGGCGTTGGAGAGGTCCCACAGGTAGTGCTGGATGAACCACAGGATGGGGTTCGCGATCACGTTGTAGAAGCGGTCGTAGGCGCGCGGGTCGCTGCCCACCAGGCACACCCGGTAGTCGATCCCGTCCAGCGAGAGCTCGATCGCGCGGCCCTTCGCCTCTTCGGAGACGATCGCGTCCTCGTCGGTCATGGCCGAGGCGATCCAGATCGAGTCGCGGTGGGAGACGAGCCCGGACAGCGCCGTCACCAGACCGCCGCCCCCGCGCCGCAGCGTGCGCTCGCCGTCCTCGTCCCGCTCGAACTGCAAGGGCCCCCGATTGGAGACGATGATCAGGGGCGAATCGCTCCTCACGCCGCCAAAGGTTACGGGTTGAAAACGGGTACGTCTCAGGTTTCGATCTCGCCGAGCAGCGCCAGCCAGTCGCGCAGCAGCCGCGGCGAGAGGAAGCGGCTGCGGGCGTGTTCCTTGCCGGCGCGGCCGAGGCTCTTGCCGAGGCCCGGGTTGCGGAGGATCTCGAGCGAGCGCTGGGCGCACTCGGAGGGCGAGTCGACGAGGAAGCCGCTGATTCCGTCCTCGATCTGCAGCGGGATTCCGCCGACGTTGCCGGCGACCGTTGGTCGCCCCTTCCAGAGCGCCTCCGTCACCGTCAGGCCGAAGCCCTCGCGGATCGACTTCTGCAGGACCACGTCGGACTGCGACTGGAAGGCGTTGACCTCGATCGCGCCGACGTTGTTGAGGTTGCTGAGGATCTTGATGTCGGGATCCCCGTCGGCGTATTCGAAGGTCTTCTGGAAGTACTCGCGGCCCTCCGGGTCGTCGGTGGCCATCGAGCCGACCATCGCCAGCTGCGTCTCCGGCAGCTCCGCGGTCACCTCGCGGTAGGCGTCGATGACCCCGATCGGGTCCTTCCAGGGGTCGAAGCGGGAGACCTGGGTGATCAGCGGACGGTCGACGTCGATCCCGAGCTGGCGGCAGACGAAGCTGGCGTCCTCGGGGGAGAACGCCATGTTCTTCGGCGACAGCGGGTCGATCGCCGGCGGGATGATGCGGACACCCTCGCCGCTGCCGTCCATCTCGGCAGGCACGTACGCGGGCAGGTGCCAGACGGTGGCGTCGTACTCCTCGATCAGCGGCAGCAGGCGCTCGATCGGCTGCGGGTTCGGCGCCGAGAGGTCGATGTGGCAGCGCCAGATCCAGCGGCTGCCCCTGTCCGCGGCGCCGCGGCGCAGCCCGATCGGCTGCGGGTCGTGCACGATCACCGCGTCCCATTCGCCCTGCAGCCCCTCGGCGTTGATCCGGTTGAACTCCTCGAAGGTCCGCCACTGCTCCTCGGTCAATGTCTCCGGCGCCCCCTGCAGAGAGTTGTGCAGCAGCTTGGTCGCGTTGAAGAACTCCTCCTTGCCGAAGATCACCTGCCAGTGGGCGTCGAGGCCGACGTCTCGCATCAGCGGCACGATCGTGTAGAGGATCTCGGAGACGCCGCCGCCGAAGGCGGTGGCGCTGACGTGGAGGACGCGCTTGCCCCGCAGCGGCTCCGCCAGCTCCCGGATCTCCTCCGTCAGCTCCTTGCCGACCACATGGGTGTAGTCGGTGAGAGTCTTCTGGCCGAGGGCTACTTCCTGAAGCAAGGCCGGAGTTCTACCTGCCCGCGCGCCGGGGCGCGGTCAGCCTTCTGAGATCGAGTCGGGGCGCTTGCCGAGAGTCACTTCGACGTCCTCCCTCCGCCCGTCGCGGAGCACCGTCAGCGTCACCGCTTCGCCCGGTTTGCGGTATGCGATGAGGCGGGCGAGGTCGTCGGGCTCGATCACGTCCTTGCCGTCGACCTGGAGGATCACGTCGCCGCCGGTCGTGTATTCGCCGGCCTGGAACCTGAGCGAGCCGGTCCCGCCCTTGAGGCCCGCCTTCTCGGCCGGCCCGCCGGGGACGACTTCGGCGATGAGGCCGCCGAAGGTGGTGTCGAGCCCCAGCTTTTCGGCAAGCTGCGGGTACAGGGGCTCGGTGGAGACCCCGATGTAGGCGTATTCCACGGTCCCGTCCTGCTCGAGCTGGGCGACCGACCGCCTGACGGCGCTGACCGGGACGGCGAAGCCGACGCCGTCGTTGGCGCCCGAGTTGGTCTCGATCTGCTGGTTGATCCCGAGCACGCGCGCGTCCGCGTCGAGCAGCGGCCCTCCGGAGTTGCCCGGGTTGATCGAGGCGTCGGTCTGGATCGCACCCTCGATCTGGAAGTCGGTCAGCGATTTGACCGACCGGTTGACCGCCGAGACGACGCCGACCGAGAGGGACGACTGTTCGCCGAACGGGCTTCCGATCGCCGCCACCGGCTCGCCGACGACGATTTGCCGATCGTTGCCGAGCTTGAGCGGGTGCAGGTCGAGGCCGCCGGGCTCGACCTTGAGCAGCGCGACGTCGGCGAAGGGGTCGAAGCCGACGATTTCGGCCGGGACCACGTTGCGGTTCGGGAATTCGACGAAGACTTCTTCGGCCGGCTCGCGCCTGCCCGTCGAGGCGTCGGTGACGACGTGGGCATTGGTGACGATCTCGCCGTTGTCCCGGTAGACGAAGCCGGACCCCTCGGCGGCGCCGGCGGCGCCGAAGATCGAGCGGATCGTGACCACCCCCGGCAGCGCCCGGCGGTAGACGCGGGCGGCGTCGAAGCCCTCCGACGCCGTCTGCACGATCACCGTCGGCTTCTCGCTGGGTGCCGCCTGGGTGCTCGCGGACCCGCCCCCGGAGCCGCCGCAGCCGACCAGCAGGCCGAGGCAGACGAGGAGCGCGGCGGGCCCCGCGGAGCGTCTCACGCGCCCGATCCGGCGGCGACCCGCGCCGGCTGTGGCTCCGCCGCGTCGCGGGCGGGCGGCAGGCCGAGGGTGAATGCGGTGTAGCGACGGCTGGAGACGATCGTGATCGCCCCGTCCATGCGCTGCGCGAGCTCGCGGGCGATCGCCAGCCCGAGCCCGGAGCCGCCGGCCGAGTCGGCGGTGTAGAAGCGCTCGAAGATCCGGCCCTGGACGCGCTGGGGGATCCCCGCGCCCTCGTCGGCGACGGTCAGTTCGGCGCGGCGTTTGGCGGAATAGGTGTTCACGGTGACCTTGGTGCCCTCGGGGGTGTGGGTGAGGGCGTTGTCGAGGAGGATACGGATGATCTGCCGCACCCGGTCGGGGTCCGCGCGGGCGATCGCCGGCCGCTCGGGCGTGCGCAGCTCCAGTCGTGAGCCGTGCAGGTCGGCGCGCGCCCCGAACTCGCGGGTGACCTCGCGCGCCAGCGCGCTGAGGTCGATGTTGCGGGGGCGGATGACGACGGCGCCGGCGTCGAGCTGGGAGAGGTCGAGGAGGTCCGCGGTGAGCTTGGTCAGGCGGTCGATCTGCTGGCGCATGGTGCGGACGAACTCGGCGCGCTCCTCGGGGCTCGGGTCCTCCTCTTCGAGCAGCTCCACGAAGCCGCCGAGGCTGAAGATCGGGGTCCGCAGCTCGTGCGAGGCGTTGGCGATGAACTGCTTGCGGGCGACGTCGAGCTCGGCGAGACGGCGCTGCATCTCGTTGAAGGTACGGGCGAGCGGCGCAAGCTGGCCGGCGGAGGCGACGGGGATCTTCGTCTCGAAGTTCCCGTCGGCGACCTTGCGGGCGGCCTCCTGCAGCCGCCGCACGTTGCCGACGGTGGTCTGGGCGTAGTAGACGGCGATCACCACCGCGATCGCAAGTGCGATCCCGCCGCCGATCAGGATCTGCGCCTTGACCGCCGAGCTCCCGGAGCCGGCGCCGCCGATCGCCACCACGTAGACGTAGATCGCGAGGACGGTGCCGAGGCAGACGGCGAGGACGGCGACCGTGATGCGGCTGCCCAGCCTCCTGATCCCGAGCCGGCGCACCGGTCCTACTCCCGGAAGCGGTAGCCGACGCCCCGCACGGTGAACAGGTACTCCGGCGCTTTGGGGTCGCTCTCGAGCTTTTCGCGCAAGTGGCGGATGTGGACGTCGACGGTGCGGGGGTCGCGGTACTCCGAGTCGCCCCAGACGTGCTCGAGCAGCGTCTCGCGGTTGAGGACGCGCCCCGGCGAGCGGGCCAGCGCGCCGAGGATCTCGAACTCGACGTAGGTGACCTTCACCTCCTCGCCGTGCAGGGTCACCATGCGGCGCCCGAAGTCGATCGCCAGCCCGTTGGCCTCGATCGCCTCTTCCTCCCCTGCCGCCTCGCCGCCCATCCGTGAGCGCCGCAGCACCGCTTTGACGCGGCTGCGGAACTCGCGCATCGAGAACGGCTTGGTGATGTAGTCGTCGGCGCCGACCTCGAGGCCCGCGACCTTGTCCGTCTCGCTGCCCTTCGCGGTCAGCATGATGATCGGAACCTGGCTGCGCGAGCGCAGTGCCCGGCAGACTTCGACCCCGTCCAGCCGGGGCAGCATGACGTCGAGGATGACGAGGTCGAAGC
>JBLNAC010000209.1:0-5111 GCA_050259155.1 Syntrophothermus sp. | reverse complement strand
TCGAGACGGAGGCTCCTCAGCCGGGCGTTTGGCGGCCTGCAACGGCCGTAGACTATGAGCGAACCCGGGCAGGGGCCGATGGAGATCTCCGACCGCCGCTGCGGTCGGACGGACAAATGCCGAAAAAGGTCGGGATGTCGGACTACGCGGCTGAGCTGATCACGGATGCAGGGGCGATCGGGCCGATCGAAGACCGCTGGCGCGAGCTCGCGGTCGCCCGCTCGAACGGCTTTATCACGCCGGAGTGGTTCCGCGCCTGGTGGGAGACGCAGGGATGGCGCTGCTGCAGCCCGCTGGTATCGGTCGCCCGGCGCCCGGACGGAGAGATCGCCGGTGTGATGCCGCTCGTGCTCGACGAATCGAGCCGGCCGCGGGCGATCCGCTTCGGCGGCGCCTCGATCGGCGACAGGTTCCACCCGGCTGCCGACGCCGACGAGGAGGAGGCGGTCGCGGCGGCGACGGCGGAGGCCCTGGAGGCGGCGGGACACGGGGGCCGCATGCTGCTGCTCGAGCACGCGGAATCCAAACGCCGCTGGTGGCGCCGGATGCAGAGGGTCGCAGCGGCGGAGAAGACGATCGTCGTGCAGAAGCCGACGACCGCCCTTTACGTCGACCTCGCCCACCTCGATTGGGATGGCTACCTGTCCAGCCGCAGCAAGAACTTCCGCAAGCAGGCCAGGCGCGCCGAGCGGGCGCTCGTGCGCGACCATGCGATGGCCCTGCGGGTCAGCACCGAGGCGACGCTCGAGGCCGATCTCGCCGAGCTCTTCCGCCTCCACGACCTCCGCCTCGCCGGCTTCGGCGGCTCCTCCCTGGGGCCGGCGGCGCGGCGGGCCCTCGGGCTGTTCGCGGCGAGCGCCATGGGGCGCGGCTGGCTCCGCCTGACGACGATGGAAGCGGACGGCGGGCCGGTCGCGGCCTGCCTCGGATGGCGGGTGGGAGAGGCGGTCGCCTCCTACCAGGGAGGGTTCGACCCGGCCTGGTCGAAGCTCGGCGTCGGCTTCGCGCTGGAGACGATGATGGTCCGCGCGGCGATCGAAGAGGGCGCTTCCGAGTACGACTTCCTGCTCGGCACCGAGGCCTGGAAGCACCGCTTCGCCGGCCGTGGACGCCCGACCCATACGGCGGTCGTGGTGCGACCGCGCGGGCCGGTCTGGATGCTGGTCGCGGCCGAGGCCCGGGCGCGCCGCCTTGCCGAGCGGATCGAGAACCGCCATGCCCTGCGCTCGGTCGCACGATCGATGCATCGGATGATCCCGACCGCGCGGCGGTCCTGAGCGTCGCACCCCCGGCCGCGTCGGGCGATCAGGAGACCCGACCAGAGCGCTCGATCGCCTCGGCGTAGGCGGCCTCGAAGGCCGGGACCACGGCAGCCGCCGAGAAGAGGGCCGCGACCCGCGCCCGCGCCGCCTCGCCCATCCTCGCGCAGAGCGCCGGGTCCCCATAGAGCCTCGCCAGCGCGTCGCGCAGGGGTGCGGGCTCGCCGGCGGGCAGCAGCAGGCCCGTCTCGCCGTCGCTGACGACGTCCCGCAGGCCGCCCGTGTCCGAGGCGATCACCGCCTTGCCGGCGGCCCCCGCCTCGAGGGCGACGATCCCGAACGGCTCTGCCCAGAGCGACGGCGCCACCGTGAAGGCGCTGCGGCGCACGACCTCGATCGTCAGCGGGTGCGGGAGCGGGCCCGGC
The DNA here is from genome assembly GCA_050259155.1 of Syntrophothermus sp. GTDB lineage: Bacteria > Actinomycetota > Thermoleophilia > Solirubrobacterales > 70-9 > VAYN01. The sequence continues at coordinate 3,427 of JBLNAC010000209.1, read as the reverse complement.
GCGATCACGTTCGGCGCCCCCTCGGGGCCGATGATGCCGTGGCGCCCGACGAGGACCAGCGGCGGCGCCCCGGGCAGCCCCGCGTGCGCCGCGAGCAGGACCCCGACGCCCTTGTCCTCGCTGAGGTCGCCGAAGTAGAGGGCGAAGCGGCCCTCGGGGAGGAACCCGAGCAGGCGCTCGGCGCCGTCGGGGGCGGGCGGTAGGGGCGGCACGAAGTTCGGGATCACGCGATGGTCGGCGCGTCCGGAGACGCCGCAGAGCTCGCCCACGACGCTGCTGACCGAGATGAACATGTCGGCCCGCCGGCGCAGCCACCCGTCCGCGATCCGGGTCCCGGCAGCGATCATCGGGCCCTTGGCGGGGCCGTAGAAGGAGAGCGCGTGGCGCAGGCACTTCAGCGGGCCCGGACCGCTGCAGACGGCGCCGTCGAGGAACAGCCGCTTGGTCGAGCAGACCAGGCTGTAGTCGTGAAGGGAGACGACCAGCGGCGCGCCGGCGCGGCGGGCCAGCGGCAGGAACGAGCCGACCAGCCAGTTGTGGGCGTGGACGACGTCGGGCCTCTCCTCGCGGAGGACCCGCCGCAGGCCGGCAACCGTCGCCGGGTCGGGCAACGGGGGCGCGTAGCGGGTCTTCTCGTCGACCTCGATGCCTGGAATCCGGTGAACGCCCGAGCCCAGCAGGCGGACCCGCGGCCCGGCCGGATCGGGCGGCGGCGCGGGCCGCGGCTGGCGCAGGGTCGCTACCACCACGTCGTGGCCGCGGCCGACCAGCTCGCGGCTGAGGTCCTCCACCAGACGCTCCTCGCCGCCGACCACCGGCGCGTAGGTCTGGGCCAGCATCAGCACCTTCATCGCAGACGCATCGTAAGCTGGCCCGGTGCGGATCCTGATGATCACCCCGCGCGATCCGCTCAACGCGGGCGGCGTCGAGCGCCACGTCGCGGAGGTCGCGAAGCGGCACGCGGGCGCCGGCCACGAGGTCGTGGTGCTGTGCGGCGACCCGGACCTGGCGGGAGCGAGGGAGGTCGCCCGCGACGGGTACGTCGTCCGCTCCCTCCCCGCCCTGCCGCGCGACCGCGACTGGTTCTTCGTGCCCGGCCTATGGCGGGAGATCGCGGCGGCTCGGCCCGACGTGATGCATGTCCAGAGCTACCACACGCTGGTGCCGCCGCTGGCGATGGCGCGGGCGCAGGCGCTCGGCGTTCCCTACGTCCTCACCTTCCACGGCGGCGGCCACAGCTCGGCCCTGCGCAACCGGGCGCGGCGGGCCCAGCGGCTGGCCCTGAGGCCGCTGCTGGCCCGGGCGAAGAAGCTGATCGCGGTGGCAGGCTTCGAGATCGACCAGTACGGCCGCGAGCTGCGGTTCGGCGCCGAGCGCTTCGTGCTGATCCCCAACGGCACCGACCTCTCCTTCGGAGCCGACGAGCCCGACCGCAGCGGTCCTCCGACGGTCGCGACGGTCGGGCGGCTGGAGCGCTACAAGGGCCACCACCGGGTGATCGAAGCCTTCCCGGAGGTGCTCCGCCAGGTGCCCGAGGCGCGCCTGCAGGTCGTCGGCACGGGGCCGTACGAGCCGGAGCTGCGACGGCTCGCGGCCCGTCTCGGGATCGCCGAGCGCACCGAGTTCACGAGCGTCCCGCCCGACCGGCCGGAGGCGATGGCAGCGCTCCTGCGCAGGGTCTGGGTGCTGGCGCTCCTCAGCGAGTTCGAGACGCATCCGCTCGCCGCCCTAGAGGCCGCGGCCGCCGGCAGCAGGCTGGTCGTCGCCGACACGGGGGGCCTTTCGGAGCTGGCTCGCGAAGGTCTGGCCGCCGCCGTCCCGTTGGGGGCCGACGCGAGCCGCGTAGGCACCGTGATCGCCGCCGAGCTGGGGAAGCCCCCGATCGACCGGACACTGCCGCGCGACAGCTGGGACGAGTGCGCTGCAAGCCTGCTGTCACTCTACGAATCGGTCGCCTAGTACAGCCGTCCAGTCCCTCTCGCGCGCCTGAAACGGCCCTCGCTGGGGTCGATGGCTTTGGGTGGCCGGCAGCCGCCCCGCAAACCGATCCCTCCGCTCCGGGGCGATCTCGCTCGCAGCACTCGTCGGACTCCTGCTGGCGCTGCTCGCGGCGAGCAGCGCGGCCGCCGGCTCCGGCGGCCGGATCGGGCTCGCCCAGGGCCGCGCCGTGAGCGGCCCGAAGGCCTATGCGTCGTGCGTGAAAAGCAGGCCGGCCCGGGTTCGCGGGCGCCGCGCCGCTCGACTCGCCGGCAGGTGCAGGGGCGCCTCCGGCCAAACCGGTGCCGTCAACCCCTCCTCCGTCTACTGGGGCGCCTGGATCGGCCGCCAGCACACGGGGACCGAAGCCCCCTGGGACATGAGCGCGGTGACGGATTTCGAAGCCGAGACCGGCAAGCCCGTCTCGCTGATCCACTTCGCCGCACCTTTCGCCGACTGCTCGCAGAACCCCTGCTCCTTCTACGGCTTCCCGAGCGCGCCGATGCAGAGCGTTCGCGAACACGGCGCGATTCCCTTCTTCAGCTGGAGCTCGCAGTCGACCCCGTCGAGCCTCTCCGAGCCCGAATTCCAGCTCGCCGACGTCAGCTCCGGTCGCTACGACTCCTACATTCGTGCCTTCGCCGAAGGGGCGCGTGAATGGGGGCATCCCTTCTTCCTCCGCTTCGACTGGGAGATGAACGGCAACTGGTTCCCCTGGGCGGAGGGGGTCAACGGCAACGCCGCGGGCGAATACGTCGCCGCCTGGCGCCACGTGCACGACATCTTCGCCCAGGTCGGCGCGACCAACGCGACCTGGGTCTGGTGCCCGAACGTCGACCCGGCCTCCAGGTACCGCGACGTCGCCTCCTTCTATCCCGGCGACGCCTACGTCGACTGGACCTGCCTCGACGCCTACAACTTCGGCGGCGGCGACTGGACGTCCTTCGCCGCCCTCTTCGCCCCCACCTACCACCGCATCGTCGACGAAGTCGCGCCCTCCAAGCCGATGATCATCGGCGAGGTGGGGTCGGCCGAGAACGGCGGCTCCAAGGCTGCATGGATCACCCAGATGCTGGCCGAGCTGCCGACCCGGTTCCCGCGCGTCCACGGCCTGATCTGGTTCGACAAGTTCGAAGAAGGCGATTGGGCGCTGGAAAGCTCGAACTCGGCGCAGACCGCCTTCGCAAACGGGATCCGGGCCTCCGCCTACCTGCCGAACTCGTTCGGCTCGCTGGCCGCAACGACGGTCCCGGTTCCGGGTTGAGGGCAGGAGCGCCCGGCGCAGACCCGCCGCCGCGACCCTCTACACTGCCCGGACCCTTGGCTCGGGTCCCGATGAGACACCGTCTGCCGACCCAAATCCTCCTCCTCGCCGTGACCGCGTGCACAGCGCTGGCCGCGCTCGCTCCCGTTCCCGCGGCGAGCGCCGCGGTCCGTGGCCACCCGCTCT
>JBLNAC010000208.1:0-4182 GCA_050259155.1 Syntrophothermus sp. | reverse complement strand
GAGGCGGACGCGGCGGGGCCAGGCAGCGCCGGCGGGCGCCGGCTGGGGCACGATCGCGCGGCGCTTGTCGTTGTGCACGACCGAGTCGGCGCCGAGAAAGAGCGTCGCCTTGTACATGCCGTGCGCGACGAGGTGAAAGATCGCTGCCGCGAACGCGCCCAGCGAGCAGGCCATCACCATGAAGCCCATCTGGCCCATCGTCGAGTGCGCCAGCGCGCCCTTGATGTCGGGCTTGGCGAGCATCAGCGCGGTGCCGTAGACGGCCGTCGCGGCGCCGGCGAAGAAGGCCAGGTGGGTGGCGAGGGAGGAGGCGCCGAAGATCGGCGAGAGGCGCACGAGGAGGATGCCGCCGGCGTTGATGACGCCGGCGTGGAGCAGCGCCGAAACGGGGGTCGGCGCGGCGAGGGTCGCCGGCAGCCACCCCTGGAGCGGCAGCTGCGCCGAGCGCGCCAGCGCCGCGACCACCAGCAGGCAGGCGACGAGGGCGAGGACCGCGCCCCCCGGGTCGAGCCCCGGGGCCTGGTCGCCGAGGCCGCGCAGGTCGAGGTTCCCCCAGGCGGCGACCGCGACCGCGACCGCGGCCCAGAGCGCGGCGTCGCCGGCGATGAACGCCCGCCGGGTGCGCCGCACGCCGTCGTCGGCGTCCGGGAAGCCCGCGTAGAGCCCGAGCAGCAGGCAGAGGGCGAGCCCGGCGAGGCTCCAGGCGAGCGCGAGGCCGATCAGCGTCGCGGCGGCGATCATCGCCGCGGTCGCGGCGACCAGCAGCGAGCTGGACCAGAAGAAGCGCTCGAGACGCACGTCGCCGGCCAGGTAGCGGGAGGCGAAGCCCTGGACGGTGGCGGCGACGCCCAGCACCAGCATCAGCAGGATCGATCCCAGCCGGTCGACGTAGAGGCCCCCGAGCGCGTTCCCGGAAGGCGTCTCGAGGACCGCGGACACCGGCCCCGAGGTCCCGACCAGGACGGCGAGGAGGACCGACAGCCCGAAGGCGCCCGCGCTGGCGAGGATGCTGAGCCGGGCCGCGCCGGCGCCCCGGCGCCAGCCCGCGGCGACGATCAGGGCCGCCAGCCCGGGCAGCGCGACGACCGCTGTCGCCAGGGCGCTCATTGGCCCTGCCCCAGCGAGTAGGCCGGCTCGCCGTCGAAGCGATACAGGCCCTCGGTCTTGACGAAGTCGATCCGCGCGCGGTCGAGGGCGCCGAGCAGCGCGATCACGTGGCTGCGATGCGCGGGCACCCCGTCGGGCGCCATGAACCGGCAGCGCCAGTGGTCGGTACAGAAGGTCTCCGGGATGCCTTCGGGCCAGACCTTGACGCCGCGATTGGTGATCATCGCCAGCTTCAGCCAGACCGGATCCGCCGCCTCGTTGAGCCGCGCGGCGAGCGCCTCGGCGTCACCCTCGCGCTCGTGGACGAAGACGTCGACGCCGTCCATCGTCTTCGACGCCGCGGGGGAGGCGGTCCGCGGGATCTCCATCGGCTCCTCGGCGCTGGAGTAACGGGCGGGGGCCAGGCGCGCGGGCTCCTCGCCGAGGCGGTCGATCACCGCCTGGCCGAACTCGCGGGTCCCGACCGAGGAGGCGCCGTCGGCGACCATGTCGTAGGTCCCGACCCCCTGCTCGATCGTCGCCAGCCAGGCGTTGTGGACGCGTTCGGCGGCCTCCCCCTGGCCGATGTGGACCAGCATCATCACGGCCCCGAGCAGCAGGCCCGAGGGGTTGGCGAGGTTCTGCCCGGCGCGGCGGGGCGCCGAGCCGTGGATCGCCTCGAACATCGCGCAGCTCTCGCCCACGTTGGCCGAGCCCGCGAGCCCAACCGAGCCGGCGATCTGCGCGGTGACGTCGGAGAGGACGTCGCCGTAGAGGTTGGGGAGGACGACGACGTCGAAGGCCTCGGGGGTGTCGGCGAGCTTGGCGGCGCCGATGTCGACGATCCAGTGCTCGGAGGCGATCTCGGGGTATTCCTCGGCCACCTCCTCGAAGACGCGGTGGAAGAGGCCGTCGGTCAGCTTCATGATGTTGTCCTTCGTGAAGCAGCTGACCTTCTCGCGCCCGTGCCGGCGCGCGTACTCGAAGGCGTAGCGGCAGATCCGCTCGCAGCCGGGGCGCGAGATCAGCTTCAGGCACTGGGTGACGTCGTCGGTCTGGCGGTGCTCGATGCCGGCGTAGAGGTCCTCCTCGTTCTCGCGGATGACGACCACGTCCATGTCGGGATGCCTGGTCGCGATGAAGGGCGCGTAGGCGACGCAGGGGCGGACGTTGGCGTAGAGGCCCAGCGTCTTCCTCACGGTCACGTTGAGCGACTTGAAGCCGCCCCCCTGCGGGGTCGTGATCGGCGCCTTGAGGAAGACGCGGGTGCGCCGCAGCGACTCCCAGGCGTCGGGCTCGATGCCGGAGCTGTGGCCGCGCTCGTAGACGGCCTCGCCGATCTCGATCTCCTCGATCGAGAGGTCGGCGCCGGCGGCGTCGAGGATCGCGAGCGTCGCGTCCATGATCTCCGGCCCGATCCCGTCGCCGCGGGCGACGGTGATCGGCGTCCCCGCCCCGCTCACAGTCCCCTCGATTCCAGGCACGACGGGGTCAGGGCGCGGCCGTCGGGCCCGCCGATCCGCTCGAGTACGAAGTCGTCGTGGACGATGCAGTAGAGCGAGCGGCCGAGGAAGAGCTCGGCGCGGATGTGGCCGGCGACCTCGGCCGCGGCCCGCTCACGGGCTCCCGGCGGCGAGGTGGGGATCGGGACGTCGGGTGGCGGGGCCGCCCACTTGTGGGACCAGGGCTCCCGCGGCTCCTGCTGGGGATCGGAGCGGGAGACCTCCCCGACCTGAGCGCTGATTCCGTTCATGACACACGATCTCCTTAACTGGATCTGACTTACGTGATCCAGAATAGACGAATTGAAATACGTATGTCAAGGAGTAGGAAAAATCGATCGCAGGTAGTAGCCTCGGACCATGGCCGACTGGACCTTCTTCACCAACCACGCCCACGTCCTCATCTGCGTCGCCCGCGACCCCGGGATCCGTCTTCGCGACGTCGCCGGGGAGGTGGGGATAACCGAGCGGGCGGCGCAGCGGATCGTCGCCGACCTGGTCGAGGCCGGGTACCTCGAACGCGAGCGCGAGGGGCGGCGCAACCGCTACCGGCTGCGGCCCGAGCTGCCGCTGCGGCACCCGCTGGAGCGCGAGCACGCGATCGGCGAGATCCTGCGCGTGGTGGCCGAGCCGGGCGATCGAGCCGCCGAGAAGGTGTGAGCGGCGCCCATCCCTATCGCGGCGCCGGGGCGATCCTCACCACCCAGCATGGCAAGGAGGCCGCGATCGCGCCGGCGCTGCTCGCCGCGCCGGGCCTCGAGGTGCGACCGACCGAAGGCGTCGACACCGACGCCCTCGGCACCTTCACCGGCGAGATCGCGCGACCCGCGCCGCCGGGGCCGACGGCGATCCGCAAGGCGAAGCTCGGCATCGAGGAGAGCGGCCTGCCGCGGGCGCTGGCGAGCGAGGGCTCCTTCGGCCCCCACCCCGGCGCCTTCGTGGTCGCGGCGGGCCTCGAGCTGATCGCCTTCGTCGACGCCGAGCGCGGCATCGAGATCGTCGAGAGCAGGCTGAGCGCGCGGACGAACTTCGCCAGCCGCACCTGCTCGGACCTCGACGCCGAGACCGAAGAGTTCCTGCGCGGCGTCGGGTTCCCCTCCCACGCGGTGATCGCCCGGCCGAACGCCGGCGGCGGGCGCGCCGATCTGGTCAAGGGCCTCACCGACCCCGGCCGGCTGGGGCGGGCGATCGCGCGCTCGGCGGGCCGCTCGGAGGACGGGCGCGCCCGCCTCGAAACCGACATGCGGGCGCATCTGAATCCGACCCGGATGGCAGAGATCGCGACCGTCGCCGACGCTCTCGGCCGCCGCCTGGCCACCCTCTGCCCGGACTGCAGCGCCCCGGGCTTCGGCAGGCTGGAGTCGCGGCGCGGCCTCCCCTGCTCCTCCTGCGGGACGCCGACCGACCGGGTGGCCGAGGAGGTGCTCGGCTGCGCCGGCTGCGGCGCGAGGCGGGCGGCGCCCCGCGGCGACGGCCTCGAGGCGGCCAGCCCGGCGAGCTGCCCGGCCTGCAATCCGTGATCGGCCACCCCCCGGGACCGAGATCCCGGGCGGCGGCGCCGGGGGGGGTTAAACACCCCGGACCTGATGGACCA
>JBLNAC010000207.1:0-5890 GCA_050259155.1 Syntrophothermus sp. | reverse complement strand
TCCTGACGGGAGGCCGGATGAAGGCCGGCGGGGTGAAGTTCGCCGAGACGCCCGCTGAAGCGGCGGCGCACGCCGAGGCGATCCTGCGCCTGGAGATCAACGGCCACCTGCCGCGCGGCGTCCTCGTCGACCCGAAGGCCGAGGTGAAGCAGGAGTACTACGCAGGAGTCGTCTGGGACGGAACCGCGAAGCGGCCGCTGATGCTGTTCAGCGACATGGGCGGGATCGACATCGAGGAGGTCGCCGAGAGCCACCCCGACCACGTTGGCCGCGGCCACCTCAGCAACCTGCTCCCGATCCCCGACTTCGAGGCCAAGCAGGCGATCGCCGCGACCGGGGTCACCGGCTCGCAGCTGAACCGGGCGACGCCGATCCTCGCCCGCCTCGCCCGCCTCTTCCGCGAGTACGACATGACGCTAGCCGAGATCAACCCGCTGGCCGAGCTGAGCGACGGCAGCTTCGTCGCCCTCGACGCGCACATGGAGATGGAGAACGAGGCCGTCGGGCGCCAGCGCAAGCTCCTGCGCGACGAGCTGGGCATCGCCGAGGACGACACCCGCGAGACCTACGAGCCCTCCGCCTTCGAGCGCAACGTGGCCGCGATCGACGCCGCCGACCACCGCGGCGTGATCCAGGGCAAGGACCACGGGTTCTCCGGGAACCTGGGCCTGGTGATCGGGGCCGGCGGCGGGTCGCTGACCCTGACCGACGCGGTTCGCAGCCAGGGCGGCCGACCGGCCAACTACTCGGAGATCGGTGGCAACCCGTCCGTCGCCAAGGCGTGCGGGCTGGCCAAGGAGGTGCTCCAGAAGGACGGCGTCGAGAAGATCGCGGTGATGATGTCGATCGTCTCCAACACCCGGGTCGACATCGTCGCCCGCGGCGTGATCAAGGCCTGTCTCGAGCTCGGCAAGGACCCCGGCGAGACGATCGCGATCTTCCGCATCCCCGGCGCCTGGGAGGACGAGGGTTTCAGGATCCTCGAGAGGTACGGGGTCGAGTACTGCGACCGCTCGGTCTCGATGTGGGAGGCGGCGGGCCGAGCCGTCGCCAAGATCCAGGGGGCATCATGAACCGCCGCCTCCTCTGCTCCCGCGAATCCCTGGAGAATCAGAGATGGACGGGGATTCGCTCCCGCGTCCGGGGGCGGCGGGCGTAACACATGTCAATCCTTCTTTCGAAAGACACGACCTTCATCGTCCAGGGGATCACCGGGCGCGAGGCGGTGAACCTGACCCGCGAGTGCCTCGACTACGGCTCCATGGTCGTCGGCGGCGTGACCCCCGGCCGCAAGGGGCGCGAGGTGCACGGCGTGCCGGTCTTCGACACCGTCGCGCAGGCGGTCGAGAACCACGGCGGCCCGATCGACGGCTCGGTGGTCACCGTTCCCCCCGCCTTCACCAAGGACGCGGTCTTCGAGGCGATACAGGGCGGGATCAAGCTGATCGTCGTCGTCACCGAGCGAATCCCGCGCGGCGACGTCGCCCAGATGGTCGAGCTCGCCGAGCGGGAGGGGGCGCGGATCATCGGCCCCAACTGCCTCGGGCTGATCGTCCCCGGCGTCTGCAAGATGGGCGGGATCGGCGGCCCCGCCAAGGACGCGGCCAAGGCGTACCAGCCGGGGCCCGTCGGGGTGATGAGCCGCTCCGGCGGGATGACGACCGAGATCTCCTCCTCGCTGACCCAGGCCGGCCTCGGCGTCTCGACCGCGATCTCGATCGGCGGCGACCCGATCATCGGCTCCACCTACGCCGAGCTGATGCCCTACTTCGAGGCCGACGAGCAGACGCGGGCGATCGTCATCTACACCGAGCCCGGCGGTCGCATGGAGGCGCAGCTCGCCCGCTGGGTCAAGGACAACGACAGCCGTCTCCCGATCGTCGCCTTCATGGCCGGCAAGTTCATGGACGACGAGGAGATGCAGGGGATGTCGTTCGGCCACGCCGGGACGATCGTCGAGGGCGCCGAGGACACGGCGACCGAGAAGATCGCCCGGCTCGAAGCCGCCGGCATCCGGGTCGTCGAGCGGATCGACGAGATCCCCGACGCGGTCAAGGAGAGGCTGGAGGCAGCCGTCTGATGGCCGAGAAGCTGAACAAGGTCTTCATCGACGTCGAGGTCGACGCCTCGGTCGCGGGTGACGCCTCGGTCGCCGCCAAGCTCGAGGAAGTCTGCCCGGTCGGCATCTTCAGGGCCACCGGATCGGGGGTCGAGGTGGTCGACGAGAACGTCGACGAGTGCGTCCTCTGCAAGCTCTGCCTCGAAGCGGCGCCGGCCGGAACCGTGCACGTCAAGAAGCTCTACGACGGCACCGAGCTGAGCTAAGCCCCCCAGCCGCGGCCTCCGCCTGGTCGGGCTCCAAACGCCTTCGACGCCAAGGCGGCGCCTCCGCGCCGCCAGGCGGAGCGTGGCCGGGTTCAGGTTTGCCCGACCCGGAATTCGGCTAACCTTTACACCGATGAATGCAATGGTTTGTCGCAGGGTGGCCGTGGTCGGCGGCAACAGGATCCCCTTCGCGCGCTCCGACGGGGCCTACGCGCACGCCTCCAACGGGGACCTGCTGACCGCGGCGCTGGACGGCCTGATCGACCGCTTCGCGCTCGAGGGCGAGACGCTCGGGGAGGTCGCGGGCGGGGCTGTCCTGAAGCACTCCCACGACCGCGACCTCACCCGCGAGAGCGTGCTGAGCACTCGGCTGGCCCCGGAGACCCCCGCCTACGACGTCCAGCAGGCGTGCGGGACCGGCCTCGAGACGACGATCCTCGTCGCCAACAAGATCGCGCTGGGACAGATCGACGCCGGCATCGCCTGCGGCGCCGACACCACCTCGGACGCGCCGATCGCCCTCAACGAGCAGCTGCGGGCGACGCTGCTCGAGGCCAACCGCCGGCGCTCGACGGCAGGAAAGCTGCGGGCGCTGACCCGACTTCGCCCGAGCCACGTCGTACCCGACATCCCGCGAAACGAGGAGCCGCGGACCGGGCTCTCGATGGGCGAGCACTGCGCGATCATGGCGGCCGAATGGGGCATCGGCCGGGCCGAGCAGGACGCGCTGGCGGTGGCCAGCCACCGGCGCCTCGCCGCCGCCTACGAGCGTGGCTTCTTCGCCGACCTGCTGACCCCCTTCCTCGGCCTCGAGCGTGACGCCAACCTGCGGCCGGACACCAGCCTCGAGGCGCTCGCGAAGCTGAAGCCCGTCTTCGGCGGACCGCAGGGAACGATGACGGCCGCCAACTCGACGCCGCTGTCCGACGGCGCGGCGGCGGTCCTCCTCGCCTCCGAGGAGTGGGCGAAAGCCCGGGACCTGCCGATCCTCGCCTACCTGACCGAGGCCCAGACCGCCGCCGTCGACCACGTGCACGCGGGGGAAGGCCTGCTGATGGCTCCCGCGCACGCGATGCCGAAGATGCTCGATCGGGCCGGCCTGACGCTGCAGGACTTCGACTACTACGAGATTCACGAGGCCTTCGCGGCGCAGGTCCTCTGCACCCTGAAGGCCTGGGAGGACGCCTCCTACTGCCGGCAGAAGCTGGGCCGAGAGGCGCCTCTCGGCGCCATCGACCGCGAGCGCCTGAACGTCAACGGTGGCTCGCTGGCCGCCGCCCACCCGTTCGCGGCGACCGGCGGGCGCATCGTCGCCGGCCTCGCCAAGCAGCTGCACGAGGACGGCAACGGCCGCGGCATGATCAGCGTCTGCGCGGCCGGGGGCCAGGGTGTCGTCGCGATCCTCGAGGGGCCGGGAGGAGCGGGGTGACCGATCGCTACGCGCGACTCGTCAACGCGCCGCTGGTCTCGACCGTGGCCCGGCAGGTCGGGCTCCCCCGCCCGGTCACGCTCGAGCGCCACCGCCCGGGGGAGCCGGTCGTCTCCGGCGCGGTCCTCAGCGGCGGCGCCCCCGAAGGCCGGCTCGCCCGCGCCCTCGCCGCGGTCCTCGACCGCATCGGCGCCGAGCGCGCCGGCGCCGACGGCCCGGTCAAGGCACTCGTCTTCGACGCGACGGGAATCTCCGACTCGACCGCGCTGGTCGAGCTGCAGCGCTTCTTCCACCCGTCGGTGTCGCGGCTGCGGCGGTGTGGCCGCGTCGTCGTGCTGGGAACGCCCCCGGAGCAGGCGGGCTCGGCCCGCGCCCACACCGCGCAGCGGGCGCTGGAGGGCTTCACCCGCTCGCTGGGCAAGGAGGTGGGCGGCCGCGGCGCCACCTGCCAACTCGTCTACGTCTCGCCGGGCGCGGACGACCAGGTCGAGTCGACCCTGCGGTTCCTGCTCTCGCCGCGGTCGGCCTTCGTCTCCGGCCAGGCGATCCGGATCGGCCCCGGCGTCGCCGCGCTCCCGCGGATCGACTGGGAGCGCCCTCTGGCGGGCGCAACGGCGCTCGTCACCGGCGCCTCGCGGGGGATCGGCGCCGCGATCGTCCGCGCGCTCGGCCGCGACGGCGCCCGGGTGGTCGGGCTCGACGTCCCGCAGGCGACCGACGAGCTGCGCCGCACGACCGACGAGGTCGGGGGCGAGGCGCTCTGCCTCGACATAACCGCAGCGGGCGCGCCGAGGCGAATCGCCGAGCGCTTTGCCGGCGGGATCGATGTCGTCGTCCACAACGCCGGGGTCACCCGCGACCGCACGATTGCGAAGATGCCGGAGGAGCGGTGGACGGACCTCATGGAGGTCAACCTCGCCGCCGCGGAGCGCATCGACGACGCCCTCCTCGGCGGTGACCCGCTGCGGCCCAACGGAAGGATCGTCTGCGTGTCCTCGATGTCGGGGATCGCGGGCAACGCCGGGCAGACCAACTACGCGACCTCGAAGGCCGGCGTGATCGGGATGGTCGAGGCGCTGGCGCCGGACCTGGCGGAGCGCGGAGCGACGATCAACGCCGTCGCGCCGGGGTTCATCGAGACACGGATGACGGCGGCGATGCCGCTCGGCCCGCGCGAAGCGGGACGGCGGCTCTCGAGCCTCTCCCAGGGCGGGCTCCCCGCGGACGTCGCCGAGGCGATCGCCTGGGTCGCGAGCCCGGCCTCCACCGGCGTCAACGGCAACGTGGTCCGCGTCTGCGGCCAGAGCCTGCTGGGGGCCTGAGCATGCCGACCCGAACCCTGACCCGGTCGCCGCAGGTTCTGCCGCTCTACGCGCGGGCGGCGGCGCCTCTCGTCCCCGGGGCTTCGCTGCTTCCCTTCGTCCCCGGAGGCAGCGACGAGATCCCCGACCTCGAGCTGGAGCTCTCCGGCGCCGTCGCCGACCCGGTCGAGCTCGCCGCCTACGCCAGGGTCTGCGGCTTCGCCCTCCGCGACCGCCTGCCCCCCACCTTTCCGCACGTGCTGGCCTTCCCCCTGCAGATGGCGGTGCTGGCCGACGGCAGCTTCCCCTTCGGGGCGGTCGGGCTCGTCCACCTCGCGAACAGGATCGTCCAGCACCGCCCGATCGCCGTCGGCGAGGAGCTGACGATCCACGTCCGCCCGACCCCCCTTCGCCCCCACCCGAAGGGCCGGACCTTCGACCTGCAGACGATCGTCTTCGCCGGCGAGGAGCTGGTCTGGGACGAGGTCAGCACGATGCTGCGGCGCGGCCGGGGCGTCGGGGGCGCGATCAGCGAGCAGAAGATCGAGGCGCTCGCCGCCGAGACCCCGGCCTTCGCCGAGTGGCGGCTCGCCGGCGACCTCGGCCGCCGCTACGGCGCCGTATCCGGCGACCGCAATCCGATCCACCTCCACCCCCTTTGCGCGCGGCCCCTCGGCTTCCCGGGGGCGATCGCCCACGGCATGTGGACGAAGGCCCGCTGCCTGGCCGCGCTGGAACCGCGCCTCCCCGACGCCTTCGCGGTCGAGGTCCGCTTCCGCCGGCCGATCGTGCTGCCGGCACGGGTCGAGCTCGCGTGCTCCCCGCGCGACGGGCG
>JBLNAC010000206.1:0-3358 GCA_050259155.1 Syntrophothermus sp. | reverse complement strand
GAGCAGGTTGTTGAGGAGGATCTGCGTCGGCAGCATCGGCAGGAAGCTGAGGAAGAGCGAGGCGCCGGCGGCGCTGAACATGTTGCCGAAGCTCGAGGAGGTCCCCATCAGCACGTACTTGATCGTGTTGGCGAAGATGCGCCGGCCCTCGGCGACCCCGCCGGCGAGCACGCCGAGGTCCATCTCGAGCAGGACGATGTCCGCCGCGTCGCGGGCGACGTCGGTCGCTGCCTCGACCGAGAGGCCGACGTCGGCGTCGTGGAGGGCGACCGCGTCGTTGACGCCGTCGCCGAGGAAGCCGACCGTGGACCCGAGGGTGCGCTGGGCCTCGATCACCCGCGACTTCTGGTCCGGGGTGACGCGGGCGAAGATCGTCGTCCGCGGCAGCGCCGCCGGCGCCTCGCTCTTCCTGAGCTTCCTGCCGATGCTGCCGACGCAGATCCTCCTCAACAACCTGCTCTACGACGTCAGCGAGATGACGATCCCGACCGACAACGTCGACGCCGAGCAGCTGCGCCGCCCCTCGCACTGGGACACGCGCCTGATCCGCCGCTTCATGATGACCTTCGGCCCGATCAGCTCGATCTTCGACTTCGCGACCTTCGGGATCATGATCTGGGGCTTCGGCGCGGGCGCCGAGCTGTTCCGCTCGGGCTGGTTCGTCGAGTCGCTCGCGACCCAGAGCCTGGTGATCTTCCTGATCCGCACCCGTCGCGTCCCCTTCTTCCGCAGCCGCCCCTCGCTGCCGCTGCTGGTCTCGACGATCACCTGCGTCTCGATCGGCGTCCTGCTGCCCTTCTCGCCGCTCGCCTCTGACCTCGGCTTCACCCCGCTGCCGGCGGCCTTCCTCGCCGCGCTGGTCGCGATGATCGTCGTCTACCTGAGCCTGATCGAGCTCGCCAAGCGCCGCTTCTGGCGCCCGATGAAGCACGGGCCGCCGCTCGCCCGGCCCGGCCCGCGTCGCCGGCGGCTGATCCACCACCGGGCCTCGCGCTGGACGATCCCGCGCCTGCCTCGCCCGCGCCGCTCGCCGCCGCACCGGGCCGCGCCCTCGACCTGAGCGCTCGCCGCTTGCGGCGGCGACGGGCCGCCCTCGATCTGGTCGATCGGCGCTTGCGGCGTTCGGCTGCCCGCGGCGGGTACGATCGCCCCATGGGAGCTGGCGGCAAGCGCGCCGAGGCCCTGCAGCCGCTGTCCCGCGACCACCTGCGGGCGCTGCTGACGGCGAAGGCCCTGAAGGAGGCGACCGACGCCGGGGAGGCGCGCCGCCGCTTCCTCGAGTTCTGGCAGGGGGGCGGCGCCCGCCACTTCCGGGTCGAGGAGGAGGTGCTGCTCCCCTGGTGGGCGCGCTACGCCGAGGTCGACCGCGAGGGCGTGGCGCGGATGCTCGAGGAGCACCTGGAGATGCGCCGCCAGGCCCTGCGCCTGGAGGCCGGCGAGGGCTCGCTCGACGAGCTGCGCGGGCTCGGCGCGCTCCTCCACGACCACGTCCGCTTCGAGGAGCGCCGTCTCTTCCCGGCGATCGAGGGGGCGCTCGACGCCGACCAGCTGGCGCGTCTCGTCCCCGCCGTGCTCGAAGCCGAGGCCCGCGGCTGATTGCGGTCTGAGGAGCGGCCGTGCGGCGCTTCGGAAATCGGATTGTGGCGGCGGTCCTCCGCTCGCCCGCCCACCGCCTCCTCAGCGGCTCGCTGCTGCTGCTGACGGTGACGGGGCGCCGCAGCGGCCGCCGGCACACCCTCCCGGTGGGGTACGCACGCGACGGCGACCTCGTCTACGTCCTGGTGGGGCGGTACCGGGCGAAGCGCTGGTGGCGGAACCTGATCGAGCCGGCGCCGGTGCGCGTCCGCCTGCGCGGCGAAGAGATCGCCGGCTCCGCTCAGGCCTTCCCGCCCGGGCGGGACGCCGACATCGTCGCCGAGGCGACCGAGGCGGGACTCCGCGCGCCAAGCGCCGAGGACGCGGTGGTCCGCATCCTGCTGCGGCCCGTATAAAGTCCGATACCGGGGGGCACCGGCGCGAGATCGGCGCTCGAGGGGGAGCCGAGTCCCGGCGATCCTGCGCTCGACGTGCAGCGCCTCCGGCGATGGAGCTAGGCGGATTCGAACCGCCGACCTCCTGGGTGCGATCCAGGCGCTCTGCCAGCTGAGCTATAGCCCCGAGCTCGCGGGATGGGAAGTTGATCCCAATCGCTCGCAAGACCAAGGATAACCGCATAGTCTTTGGCAGCCTTCTCCCGCGGGAATGGCGAGCATGAGCATCCTCGACGACGCAATTCGCGAACACCTGGAGCTGAAGCGCGCCCACGGCGCGGACGAGGCGGAGCTGAAACGGCTCGAGGACGAGGCGTTCGGGCCCGCCGAGCGTCCCGGCGAGGTCAATCCCTTCGCCGAGGCGCCGACCGAGTTCCTGGGCGAACCGCCACCGGAGGCCAAGGGTGTCGAGGAGGAGGCCGGCGGCCGGCGGCCACCCAACATCACCGACCTGCAGGAGGCGCCGCCGTCGCCCGAGGAGGCCCCGCCCGAGGCCGAGGCGAAGCCGCCGCCGTCTCCCGAGGCCGAGGCGCCGCCGGCCGCGGAGCCCGCGGAGGCCGAGGCAGCGCCCGCCGGCTCCGAGGTCACACCCGCCGCGGAGGCCGAGGCAGCGCCGGCTGCCGCCGCGGAGGCCGACACCGGGATAGAGGAGCTGCCCGCCCCGGCCGAGGAGGAGCACCCGGCGATGGAGCACGAGACGATCCCCGCCCCCTCGCCCGAGCCGGTCGCCGACACAGGCCCCTCGACCGAGGAGCGCGAGGCGATCGCAGGCCAGCCGACCGAGCTCTTCGACGTCGAGGCCGAGCTGGCCCCGCCGGCGCCCGCCGAGGCGGAGCCCGAGAGGGAGGAGGAGCCCGTCCACGCCGAGCCCGAGTCCGCGGAACTGGAGGTCCCCGACGAGGAGGAGAGCGCCGAATACGAGGAGGACGACTTCTTCTCCGAGCAGCGCCTGTCCGACGAGCTGAACCAGGCGCTCGAGGCGCCGGTCACCGACGAGCACGAGGCGCTGCCCGAGCTCGAGCCGCTGGCCGAGGAAGAGACCCCGCCGCCCGCCCACGTCGAAGAGGCGACCGCGATCTACGACTTCGAGGAGGAGGAGGAGAGCGGCGAGCCCGACGCCCCTGACTCCGAAGGCGATCGCGAGGACGTCCTCGAGGACACCCCCGAGTTCCTCGAGGACGCGCCGGAAGACGACGACCTCTGGTTCGAGCAGCGCCCGCCGAAGGACTTCGACTTCGACGACTGATCGGGCCGGCGGCCGGCCTTCGTTAGTTTGGCGGGGTGTCCGCCGAGCTGGCAATCGAGGCCGAGGGCCTGCGCAAGTCCTA
>JBLNAC010000205.1:0-8079 GCA_050259155.1 Syntrophothermus sp. | reverse complement strand
AAAGGCTGCCCCCTGCGTCCTTGATCCGCTCGGCCGCGCGCGTCCCCCTTAACACCTCGCCGTGGAATCAAACATCTAGCCGCGGAGGACCCGCCTGCGGCGCAGGACCCGTTCGGCTAGCTCGAGGGTGGCGGCGACGCCGTGCGCCTGGGCAGGTTTCAGCTCGTCCGCGGCGGCCGCGGCCGCCGCGGCGTCGGCCTCGGCGCGGCGCCCGCCCAGAGCCGCCATGTCGGCGGCGTGCGCGGGATCGTCGACCGCGCCGCGCAACTCGTGGAGGAGGGGGTCGAGGCCGGCGCGCAGCTGCAGCGCCGCCTCGCGCTCGCGGCCGGCGTCGAGGTCGGCGCGGGCGCGCAGCAGGAGGGTCTCGCAGGCGTCGAGCCGCTCACGGCCGGCGAGGAGGGCCGCGATCCGCTCCTGGGGGCGCAGCTCCTCCTCGCGCCGGCGCCGGCGCGAGCGGCCGGCCGCGAGGTCGACCTCGCGCGCGGCGCGGAAGCGGCCCCCGGCGACTTCCTCGCCGCTGCCGAAGCCGAGGCGCACCGCCACCGCCCGCTCGGCCGACAGCGCCATCGGCGCGGTCGGGTCGGCGGCGGCGACGGCGCGCGCGTGGAGGGCGCGGTTCAGCAGCGACATCGCCTCGTCGACCGCGGCGTCGACGCCCTCCTCGGACGCCGTCGCCTCCGCCAGCCAGGCGGCGGCGTCGGCCTCGGCCGCGAAGGGCGCGTGGGCCCGGATCGCGGTCACCCGCGAGAGGGGCAGGGCCCGCGGCTCGGCTCCGGCTTCGACCGGGCGCGGCCGGCGCCAACGCCGGGGCGGGGCGGCCGGCGCACCGAGCGTCGCGACCACGAGCACGCGGTCCGCGCCGGCGCCGCGGTCCAGGTAGCGGCCGTCGGCCAGCGTCAGCGGGCCGGCGAAGTCGAGCTGCACGAATCCGAATAGCTTGGCCAGGGCTCTGATTCTGGCCTAGGCTGCGGCTACCCGCCGCCGAAGAGCAGGCTCCGTTCCCGCCTCGAGTCGGGTTCGGAGTATCTCGACGGCCTCACCGGCACATCCGGATTTTCGATCTGGCCGAGGCGGTCGATCAGCCGTTGCCACTGGCCGGGGTCGAGCAGCGGCGAGAACTGGGTTTCGAACGGGCTGGTGCCCGCCGGGTGGTAGCCGATGTGGACGTGGTCGTAGTGGTCCGGCAGGGCGAAGCTGGTTTCCCCAGGCAGGTTCTCCAGTGAGATCACCTGGTGCGGGTGCATCGGCCCCTGCAGCTGCAGGACGTCCCGTATGAGCTGATCGGTGAGGGTCCCCGGCCCCTGGTGACCGGTCACCGGGATGCCGTTGATGTCGGCGATGTCGACGGCGTCGCCCGAGCTGTGCTCGGAGACGTTGCCCGAGCTGGTGAGGTAGCTGTGGCCGCACTCGAGCGCCGTCACCGTGAGGGTGAAGCCCTTCGACCGCAGATACTCCAGGACCGCGAGCACCCTGCGGTCGATCTTGCCCGTGGCGATGTCTTCGCGCCCGCACTGGTAGATGCTGAGGCCCTTGTCGGCGAGGACCCGCCGCTGCAGGGCTTCCTTGGAGAGAAGCAGGACGCCGGCGCCGCTCAGCCGCGAGTTGAACGGGTTCTTGCCCTTCGCCCGGTAGATCGCCGTCGCTTCCAGCAGCTTCCAGCCGTCGAGGATCGGCTTCGGGTCGATGCTCGGAGCGCCGCGGCCGGCCGGGCGGATGGCGAAGTTCACATGGGCGTCGATCCCGCCCGAGGCCGGGGCGATCTTGCCCAGGACGGTGCCGGCTATGACCCTCGACCCGACCTTGAGGGTGCCGCCCCCCGGGGCCGATTCTTCGGCCCCGGCGATGTCCGTCGCGGACCGCCCCGCGCCCCTGCCCTCGGCCTCGGTCCCACCCTCGCCCGGGCCTGACGACCGATTCGGCAGCGCCCGCAGCCGGGGCCGCAGGTCCTGGCTTTCGACGGGCAGCCGCTTCTCCTTCCCCGAGGCGGTGACCGTGTAGCGGCGATCGCGGACGATCCTGCCCAGCTGCGCGTAGGTGTAGCGGTTGCCGTAGGTGTCTTCGAGGACCACGAACTTCCCGAGCTTCCGCGACCGGCCGAGCTTGCGGATGACCCCGTCGTTGACCGCGACGACCGGCGACCCGGCGGCGGCGAAGATGTTGATCCCGCGGCTGGTCGGGGATGACGAGATGACTTCGGCGGCGCTGCCGGAGATCCGGCCCTCGGGGCTCGAGCTCGACAGCGTGGCGCGGGCGGCGACGTCGTCCGCGTAGCGGGCGTTGGCGGCGACCGGGAAATGCGCTCCCTCGGTCAGGCCCGTCAGCGAGCCGATCAGGTCGGAGGGGAGGCGGCCGTAGGCGCGCGCGTAGAGCAGCACCTCCTGCACGTACCAGTCGGCGTGGTTGTACGAGTAGATCGCGTCGTAGAGGTGCTTGGCGCCGCCCGCCAGCTTCAGGTAGTGGGCGGCGGCGCAGATCGCGTCGACCGGGTTGTAAGGGTCTTTGCGCCCGTCGCCGTTGGCGTCGAGGCCGAACTGTTCCCAGCTCGAGGGAAGGAACTGCATCCAGCCGACGGCGCCGGCGCTGGAGACGTTGAGGTTGGTGCCGAAGCCGGTCTCGATTTTGTTGATCGACGCCAGGACCTCCCAGGGAATCCCGTATTCGGTCCCGCACGCCTGGTAGATCGGCAGCAGGAAGGGCGGGATCTCGAACGAGTCGATGACGAAGTTGGGGACGCCGATCGGCGCCGGGCCGAACGGGGCGATGGTGGTCGTCGGATTGCCCGCCGTGGGCGCGCCGCCGGCTTCGAAGGGAGAGCCCCCTGACCCGATTTCGGCGAGCGGCTGGTCGCCGCCGCCGGTCGCGCTTGGAGCCGCGAGGCCGCCGCTCGACCCGGTGCCTCCGCTGGAGTCGCCGAGGTCTTCGTTGTGGACGACGCCCCCGTGCCGTTCCTCGCCGCCGGCCGCGCTGCCGTCGATCGTCTCGCCCCGGTGGACCCCGCCGGCCCCTTTCCGCGCGGGGGGCGGTGCCGGTTCCTGGCCGGCTTCCGGCGTCGCTTCCGGCGACTCGCTCGCGTCGGTCGGGGAGGAGCAGTCCGGGTCGGCGAGGTCGACCAGGCCGTCGCCGTCGTCGTCGACGCCGTTGGCGCAGGCCGGCTGCGCCGACGGCGTCGTGGTCGAGGGCGTCGTCGGCGTCGTGGCGGCTTCCGGCGTTGTCGGGGAGGTCGGGTCGGCGCCGGCGATCCCGGTCCAGGCCGCCAGCCCCAGGAAGCCCGCCAGCACTACGATCGGTGCGAATCGAGTCGATCTCATCCAGTGCGTTTCGATGGCCGCTGCCGCAGGCCGGTCACAATCAATTCGCCCACTCCCCGGGTACCTCGGCTGACCAAGCTACCCACTGAGGCAGATGACCACAACGGCTCCGGCCGCCCCCCAACAAGGACTTAATCAAGAGCCGTCTCATGCCTCGTCGGCGGGAGGTTTTCAACTGCGGCGGATGCGCTCGTTAAGCTGACGTCAAGAAGGTCCGAAAGGCGGCATCGTGAGTCAAGAGCAAGAGGAGCAGGATGGGCTGCGGGCCCGATCGGAGCAGGCCCTGGGCGAGCTGGCGCAGGCGCTGATCGAGAATCCGACGCTGCACAATGCGATCTCCGCCGCCTTCGGCGCGCGCGAGAAGGCGCTCGAGGCCCAGCAGGCGGCGATGAGCGCGCTCAACCTCTCCTCGGCGAGCGATCTCGAGCGCCTCGAGCGTCGCCTCCGATCGTTCTCGCAGCGCCTCGAGGACGTCGAGGAGCAGATCGACGAGCTGAGCCGCGAGCTGGGGGCCATCCGCCGCCGCGTGGCGCGCGACCAGGCCCGAGAGACTAACCCTCGACCTTAGCCTGAGAGTACCGCTGTGGCAGCGTGGCCGGCGGCTTTCGCGGCCCTCTCTTCGGCGTCTTGGCCGAGCTGCCCGGCCGCCCCGGCGACGACGATCAGCACCGCCGCCACCCGCAGGCCGAGCTCGCGCGCGCGGCGCAGCAGGGCCGCGGTCTGCATGTCGGCGACGTCGCCCGGCGCGGCCGGTGCTCCCCCGGGCGGGTGCAGGGTGTCGAAGCTGATCGCCTCGCCGGGGTGCCCCCCCGAGCCGAGCTCACCCGCCAGCGCCTCGGTCAGCTCGGGGTCCGGCAGGGCGGGCGTCGCCGCAGGCGCGAGGCCGGAGTGGGCCGCGGTGACGAGGACCAGCTCGCCCGGCTGCGGTCGCGGTCCCAGCGCGGTCGCGGTCCCGACCCGCACCGCCCGCCGCACGCCCAGCTCCGCGAGGTCGGCGAGGACGAGCGCCGCGCTCGGCCCTCCCATCCCGGTCGACTGGATCGTCAGGCCCGCGCCGGCGGGGGTCCGGCCCGAGTAGCCCCAGAGACCGCGCGCGTGGTTGCTCATCTTCGGCTTCTCCAACAGCTCCTGCGCCAGCATCAGGGCCCGGCCCGGATCGCCGACGAGGATCGCGTCCTCGGCGATCGGGGCGGTGGGTCGCAGGCGGGCCGGCATCGCGGCGCGAGCCTATCCGCCGGGAAAAGGCGCGGTCGGCGACCGCTCGACCCCCATGTCCCCGGCGGGGGCTAGCCTCGGCCCCAGTGGATGAGCGCATCTCACTGAGCGAGGCCTCGCGCCGGTCAGGCGTGCCGGCCAGCACGCTCAAGCGCTGGGCCGAGGAGAAGATCGTGCCCGTGCGGCGCGGGCGCTGGACCGCAACCGCGGCGGCCCAGGCGCGGGTGGTCGCGCGGATGAGGTCCCGTGGCCACTCGCTCGAGGACCTGCGCCGGGCCGGGCGCGAGGGGCGGCTCGCCTTCGGGTTCGCCGAAGAGCTCTTCGCCGAGGACGAGGGCGAGGTGACCGTGGCGATGATCGCCGGCGAAACCGGGCTCGAGGAGGAGCTGATCGAGCGCGTCCTGGTCATGCTCGGCACCCCGAAGGACCGGCAGGGCCACCTGACCTCGGAAGACGCGGTGGCGCTGCGGCTCTGCGCGCGGGTGCTGGCCGCGGGCCTCCCGCTGGTCGCCTTCCTGCAGCTCGTCCGCGTCTACGTTCAGTCGATCCGCCGCATCGCCGAGGCGGAGGTGCGGCTCTTCCACCTCTACGTCCACGAACCGCTGATCCGCGACGGGGTGCCGGAGCTGGAAATGGCGGAGGCGATGGGGGACCTCGCGGCCGAAATCCTTCCGCTCGCCGCGCCGCTGACCGAGTTCCTCCACCGGCGGTACCTGCGGTTCTACATCGAGCAGGACGTGGTCGGGCACATGGAGTCCGAAGCCGAGGCGGACACCGCGGAAATCGAGCTCGGCCAGGTCGCCGTCACGTTCTGCTTCATCGACCTGACCGGATTCACGCGCTACACCGAGGAGGAGGGGGACATCGAGGCGCTCGACGTGGTCGAGAACTTCGTCCGCACGATCGAGGAGACGCTGCCGCCGGAGGCGACGATCGTGAAGACGATCGGCGACGAGGTGATGGTCGTCTCGCCCGACGCCGCTTCTCTCACCGGCTGGGCGGTCGCGCTGCTGGAGCGCTTCTCGCGACGCCCGCAGCCGCGGGTCGGGATCCACTGCGGGGCGGCCGTCTACCGGGACGGCGACTACTTCGGTGGTCAGGTGAACCTTGCCCACCGCGTCGTCAGCCGCGCCCTGGCCGGCGAGGTGCTCGTGACCGATCGGGTCGTCGAGGCGCTGGCGGGCGATGCATCCCTCAGCTCCGAGCCGATCGGCCAGGTGCCGCTGAAAGGGTTCCCGGCCCCGACCGAGCTGTTCGTCGTGCGCTCCGCCGGGCGGTAGCGGCCGGCCGGCGCTCCTACACTCGCCTGATGGAGTCCGACGCCCTTCTCGACAGGGTGCGCGCCGACGGCCTGCTCGGGTCCGGCGCCGTGGTCGCGATGCTCTCCGGCGGCCGCGATTCTGTCTGCATGCTCGACCTCGCGGTCCGGGCCCAGGGCGCCGAGCGGGTGCGCGCCCTGCACGTCAACTACGGGCTGCGCGACGAGGCGGGCGAGGACGAGGCCTTCTGCGCCGAGCTCTGCGACTCGCTCGGCGTCGCGCTCACCCTGCGGCGCCCTCGCCGCCCGGAGGGCCCCGGCAACCTGCAGGCGTGGGCGCGCGACGTCCGCTACGAGGCCGCGGCCGGCGTCGCGGTGCCGCTGGAGGCGCGGATCGTCACCGGCCACACCGCCGACGACCAGGTCGAGACGATCCTCTACCGGCTGGCGTCCTCGCCGAGCCGGCGGGCGCTGCTGGGGATGAAGCCCCGCGACGGGATCCTCGCCTGCCCGCTGCTCGGAACCACCCGCCAGGAGGTGACCGAATACTGCCGGCGGCGGGGCCTCGCCTGGCGCGAGGACGCCTCCAACCGGGCGCCCGCGTTCGCCCGCAACCGGATCCGCGCCGGCCTCCTGCCGGAGCTGGCCAGGGCGCATCCGGCGGCGGCGGCCAACGTCCTCCGCACCGCGTCCCTGCTGCGCGACGAGGCGGAGGTGCTGGACGCCCTCGTCGCCGCCGAGCTCTCCGGCGCGGACGGGGCGCGCCGCGGAACGATCCGCCAGCGCCGCCTGCGGGAGCTGCAGCCGGCGCTGCGCCGTCTCGTCGTCCAGCAGCTGGCGGATTCCGCCGCCGGCCGGCCGGTCCCGGGCGCGGCCCGGTTCGCCGATCAGGTCGCGGCCCTGCGCGAAGGCGGCGCCGTGCTCGACCTCGGCGGCGGCGTGCGGGCGGTGCTCGAGCGGGGCGTGGTCCGCGCAGAGCGCGCCTGAGCCGCGCCGATCTAGACTCCGGGCAGGTGAACGACTCGGCGATCGGGGAGACCCTCGTATCCAGAGAGGACCTTAAGCGCCGCGTCGCGGAGTTGGGGGCTGAGATCAGCCGCGACTACGCGGGGCGCGACCTCGTCATGGTGGGCGTGCTGAAGGGGGCCGTGCTCTTCCTCGCCGACCTGATGCGGGCGGTCGACATCCCCTGCGAGATCGACTTCATGGCCCTCTCCAGCTACGGCTCGCAGACCCACTCCTCGGGCGTGGTGCGAATCCTCAAGGACCTCGACGCCCCGATCGAAGGGCGCGAGGTGCTGATCGTCGAGGACATCATCGACTCGGGCCTGACCCTCCAGTACCTGATGCGCAACCTGCGGGCGCGCAACCCCGCCTCGCTCGAGGTCTGCGCGCTGCTCACCAAGCCCGAGCGGCTGCGCGTCGACCTCTCGCCCCGCTACGTCGGCTTCGAGATCCCGAACCGCTTCGCGGTCGGGTACGGGCTCGATCACGCGCAGCGCCACCGCAACCTCGATTACGTGGCGGCACTGGCCGAATAGACGGAAAAACCGCCCTGGTACGCTGATTCATTCCCTTGAGGCGGTTCTTCAAAAGCGCGGCGTTCCCGATCCTGCTGGTCGTAATCCTGGCGTTCGTCGCCCAGCGCTGGATCAGCAGTCCCAGCGGCACCAAGGCCCCGTCCTACACCACCCTGGTCAAGGAAGGCGGGCTGATCGAACAGGGCAAGATCGAATCGGTCTCGATCAACGTCAAGGACTCGACCCTCGACGTCAAGAAGACCAACGGCGAAAGCTTCTCGACCGGCTACCCGCCCAACACCGAACCGAGCCTCCTCAAACGCCTCGAAAAGGCGCCCAACGACCCCGAAACCACGGTCCACGGCACCGGCGGCTCGAGCATCCTCTCGCTGCTCACGTACATCCTCCCCTTCGTCCTCTTCTTCGGCTTCTGGATCTTCCTCATGAACCAGATGCAGGGCGGCGGCTCGCGGGTCATGAACTTCGGCAAATCGAAAGCGAAACGGATGTCCGTCGACGCGCCGAAAATCACCTTCCGCGACGTCGCAGGCGTCGACGAGGCCGTCCAGGAGCTCGAGGAGATCAAGGAATTCCTCGAGAACCCGAAGAAGTTCCAGGCGCTCGGCGCCCGCATCCCCAAGGGGGTGCTGCTCTACGGGCCGCCCGGCACCGGCAAGACGCTGCTCGCCCGCGCCGTCGCCGGCGAGGCCGGGGTGCCGTTCTTCTCGATCTCGGGCTCGGACTTCGTCGAGATGTTCGTCGGCGTCGGCGCCAGCCG
>JBLNAC010000204.1:0-3482 GCA_050259155.1 Syntrophothermus sp. | reverse complement strand
GGTAGGAGCCGGCTGGGACCCGCGACGCCGGCACCAGGCCGGCGGCTTCGGCCGGGTCCCGCAGCGCGCCGGGGGGCACGAACCGGACCGGGACGCGGCGCGTGAGGAGGCTCCCGGCGGGATCGATCGGCCTCCCCGCCGGCAGGTCGGCGCCGGCGACGAGGACCGGCCGCAGCTCGCCGTACCCGCGGGCGACGCTCCTCCCGTACCCGTCGGCGACCGCGGCCGCGGCGGCCGCGGCGAGGATGGCGGCAAGGCCGAATCCGAGCGCTCGCCTCCGTCGCTTCACAGCCGCCCCCGAGATCCGGCCGCCGGCCGGGGAAGCTCGAGCGCCGCCTCGGTTCCGGCATCGCGGCGGCGCAGCACCAGCGCGCCCCCGTGGCGGGCGGCGACCCGCCGCGCGATCCGCAGCCCATGACCGCGCAGGCCCCGCCCGCTGCGGCGCGCCAGCGGCGCCAGTAGACCCGCCGCGCCTTCCGCGCGCAGGCGCCCTGGAGCATCGTGGGCGTCGCCCGCAGCGCCGGCGTCGACGACGACGATCCGCACGGAGCGATCCTCGACCTCGGCGCCGACGCTCGCGGTGCCGCCGCCGTGCTCGATCGCGTTGACGATGAGGTTGTCGAGGGCCCGCTCGAGCGAGTCGCGGTCGCCGTCGACCCGAGCCGGGGGCACCGGTCCCAGCGCAAGCCGCCCTCCGCGGCACTCCGCCTCGGCGCGCCAGCGAGCGACCGCCGCCGCGAGCAGCGGTCGGAGCGCGATCGGCTCCCGCCGACCGGGATCGGGGTCGCCGTTGATCCGGCGCTCCAGCCGCGCCAGCGCCGCCGCGGTCTGGCGGGAGAGGTCGACGGCGCGATGCTCCTCGGCGGGGAAGGCGAGGACGAGCGCCTGCAGCGGGCGCCGCAGCTCGTGCAGAGCCTCGTTCAGCGCCATGCGGCGGCGGCCTGAGGACAGAGCCCGCCCGACCAGCGCGGCCGCCAGCAGGAGCGCCAGCGGCCAGCCGTCGGCGACCCGCACCAGATCGGCCAGGGTCACGCCGCTTCGAACCACCTGAATCCCATGCCCGCTCCAAGCGCCCGCGCCGCGCCGGCTCTCCCCCCTACTTCACTTCATGCGGCCTGGAACGCGCTTGCGCATACTCGATTCATACACTCAACGGTGTCGGATTTATCACTTGATTTGGGATACTTGCGGACTTCCGCCTCCCAAGGCACCGCCCACCGCCCGCCCCCCTCACCCCCATCGGAGGAGACCCCTTGGCTGCCCATACCCGAACCTCGCCAGAGGGCATCACCCAGCAACTGGCGAAGGCGCTCGCCCATCCCCTGCGGGTTCGCATCCTGTCGTCGCTTCAGAAAGGCGTCTCGAGTCCCAACCAGCTCGCCCAAGAGCTCGGCGAGCCGCTTGGGAACGTCAGCTATCACGTCAAGACCCTGCTCGAATACGACTGCGTCGAACTGGTGAAGACGGAGCCGCGCCGCGGCGCGGTCGAGCACTTCTATCGCGCCACCGAGCGTGCCTTCCTCAGCGACGCCGACTGGAAGAAGATCCCCGCCTCGGCCCGCAAGGGCATAACCGGCGTCGTCCTCGAGGGGATCGGCCAGGACGTCACCAAGGCGATGGCCGCGGGCACGCTCGAAAAACGCGCCGACCGCCACGTCAGCCGGACGCCCCTGCTGCTCGACGAGCAGGGGTGGAGCGAGGTCACCGAGCTCCTCGCCGAGACCCTGAGCCGCGCCATCGGGATCCAGGAGAGCTCCGCCGGCCGCCTCGCCGAAGGAACGGGCGAGCCGGTCCAGAGCAGCCTCGCCATCCTCCACTTCGAGACCCCGCCGAAGTCGTCGGGCTGAGGCGCCTGCGCCGGCCGGCCTCCGACCTTCGGGCTCAGGCCTCGACCAGCCGGTAACCGACCCCCCAGCAGTTGATCACGTAGCGGCCGTGCTCGGGGTCGAGTTTGCGGCGCAGCCGGGACGCGTGTGAATCGAGCGTGCGGGTGCGGGTCGCATCGTCTATCCCCCAGACCTCGCGGAGGAGCTCCTGCTTGGAGAAGACCCGGGCCGGCTCGGCCGCCAGGACCCGGAGCAGGGTGAACTCCTTGCGGGCGAGGGGAACCTCCCGGTCTTCGACGGTGACCTGCCGGCGGACCGGGTCGATCGTGATCTCGCCGACCCGGTTGGCCGGCGCACGCTCCCCGCAGCGGCGCAGCACGGAGCCGATGCGCGCCCTCAGCTCGGGGTAGGAGAAGGGTTTCGCGAGGTAGTCGTCGGCCCCGGCCTCGAGGCCCCGGACGCGCTCGGTGGCGGCGCCGCGGCCGGTGAGGACGATCACCGGCAGGCCGGGGTCGAAGCGACTGCTGACGCCGTCGGCCTCGCGGATCTCGCGGAGCACGTCCAGCCCCGAGGCGTCGGGCAGCGAGAGGTCGAGCAGGAGCAGGTCGGGATGGTTGTAGCCGCAGAGCCGCAGCGCGTCGGAGGCGCTCGGCGCCGGCAGCACCCCGAAGCTGTCGGCGGTCAGGTGATCGCAGAGGAGCTCGAGGGTGGCGTCGTCGTCCTCGCAGACGACGACGGTGGCAATCTCGCGCTTGCGCGGCAGCATCGGCACCTTCAAGGTGCGCCGGCCGCCGACTCTCCCCCCGCCGGCAGCTCGAGCACGGCGGCGGCGCCGGGATGGCGGGCGAAGCGGCGCGGCGGCAGGCGCCGCCGGGCGAGGACGCGACCGGCGTCGTCGAGGAAGAGGAGGTCCAGCTCGAAGCGCATGCCGAAGCTGTGAACCGCGGCGCAGCGCGGGATCAGGAGGCCCGCCCCCGCCCGCTCGCGGTCCAGCCGGCTGAGCCCGAGAAGGCGGGCGCGGAAGCCGCGCGCGACCCGGACCTCGAGGCCGCCGACCCGCCGGCGGGGAAGACGGCGGAGGCGGGGTGCGAGGGCCGACACGGGAGGACAAGCCGTCGCGCCGGGCCGGCTCTCCCCGTTCCGCGACCGCGAGCTCCCTGTAGCCCGCTCGCCTCTACCCTCCCGCCATGGCCGACGTCCCCAAGGTCGCCGTCTTCGGGCCCGACCCGATGCTCTCGATCGCGATCGAGCCCCGCGGCGAGGAGGGCGACGACATCCACCTCCACGCCGCCGGCCAGGGCGTCTGGGTGGCGCGGATGGCGGCCGAGCTCGGAGCCCGGCCGGTGCTTTGCGGCTTCGCCGGCGGAGAGACGGGCGCGGTGCTGCGGCACCTGCTGGCGCAGCTGCCGATCGACCTGCGCCTCGTCGAGACCGCAGCCGACTCCGGCGCCTACCTGCACGATCGCCGCAGCGGCGAGCGCCAGCCGGTCGCGCAGAGCGCCGCCGCGCTCGCGGTCTGCAACCCCTATCCGGGCGAGGCGCTGCCGCTCGAGATCTACGGCAACCTCGTCGCCGACGTGCGCGCGAACGGCACGCCGGTGCTGGTGGATCTCTCCTCCCCGCGCCTCGACAGCGCCCTCGAGGGCGCGCCCGACC
>JBLNAC010000203.1:0-4892 GCA_050259155.1 Syntrophothermus sp. | reverse complement strand
GGCGGACAGCTCGGACGCCGCCATCTCGCCCGCGCGCAGCGCCTCGAGCGCGGCCCGCTGCTTGACGCCGAGCCGCTCGCCGCCGCGCAGCGCCGCAACTCCCGCGGGCAGGATCTCGGCTCGCAGCTCGAGCCTGGAGCGGACGGTGCGGCCGCCGGCGCCGGACCCGGTCCCCGGCGGCAGCACCAGCTGCAGCCCCCGGGACGGCGTCGAGCAGTACTCGCGCGCCACCCAGAGCCCGAGCTCGACCAGCTCCGGGGGCGCGCCGGCCTCGAGCGCCTCGATCGGCTCCGCGAGCCGCTCCTGCGGCAGCTCCGAGGCGTCGGCGAGATCGACGACGACGCCGAGGAGCCGCCGCGGCCCGAACGGGACGCGGACGACGTCGCCGACGCCGACCCCCTCCATCGCCTCCGGCCGGCGGTAGTCGAAGGGCCCGCGCAGCGCGCGCGCGGTGGTCAGCGGCTCGACCCTGAGGATGCTCACCGGGCGAGACTATGGGGGTCCGGGGACGGCGCTTTTCGGGGGAGTGGCGGCACGCCCTCGCAGCGCATATGCTGCCGGCCGTGAGCCTCAACCTCAGCGCCGGCGAGCAGGTGATCTTCGAGGGCCACCCCTCCTGGCGCGCGATCATCGGCTTCTACCTGAAAGGCCTGCTGGTCGCGATCGTCCTCGGGGTGATCGCCAAGCTCGTGTGGGGCAACGGCGCCACCGCCGGCGTCGTCGTCGTCGTCCTCGCGCTGACCGTGCTGATCGGCTTCGTCAAGCGCGTCGCGACGACCTACACGATCACCAACCGCCGCCTCAATATCAAGCGCGGCATCATCTCCCGCGAGATCCAGGAGACGCGGCTGGAGCGGGTCCAGAACGTCAACTACAGCCAGACGGCCTACCAGCGCCTGATGCAGATCGGCGACGTCGACTTCGACACCGCCGCCAGCGACGACTACGACTTCGTCTTCGTCGGCGTCGCGGACCCGGGCGAGGTCGTCCACCGGGTCGACCTGGCGACCGGCGCCCAGGCCGCGGGCTCCCACGGGCTCGGCGAGCCGCAGCCGCCGACCGGACCCACCGCCTAGTCGCCGCCGCCTGCTCTCCGCGCCGGGGGTCCTGCTGCGGACGGGTCGCTCAGGCCGCGCTGGCGGCGAGGCCGGCGGCCTCGCGCAGCGCCTCGGCGCGATCGGTGCGCTCCCAGGTGAAGTCGGGCTCCTCGCGGCCGAAGTGACCGTAGGCGGCCGTCGGCTGGAAGATCGGGCGATGGAGGCTCAGGTACTGGCGGAAGGCGCCGGGGCGCATGTCGAACTCCGCCTCGACCAGGTGGGAGATGCGCGAGTCGGGGAGCTTGCCGGTGCCGAACGTCTCGACCATCAGCGAGACCGGCTGGGCGACGCCGATCGCGTAGGCGACCTGCACCTCGCAACGCTCGGCGAGGCCGGCGGCGACGACGTTCTTGGCGACGTAGCGGGCGGCGTAGGCGGCGGAGCGGTCGACCTTCGAAGGGTCCTTGCCCGAGAACGCGCCGCCGCCGTGGCGGGCCATGCCGCCGTAGGTGTCGACGATGATCTTGCGGCCGGTCAGCCCGGCGTCGCCGACCGGCCCGCCGATCACGAACTTGCCGGTCGGGTTGACGAGGAAGCTGTCGTGCAGCTCGCCCTCGTCGTAGCGGCCCGGGACCTCGGCGGCCAGCACCGGGAGGACGACGTGCTCCCAGAGGTCCGGCTTGATCTGCGACTGCGAGTCGACCCCCTCGGCGTGCTGGGTCGAGATCAGGAGCTTGTCGACGGAGACCGGCCGGCCCTCGGCGTAGCGGATCGTGACCTGGGTCTTGCCGTCGGGACCGAGGTAGCCGAGGGTCTCGTCCTTGCGCACCGCGGCGAGCCGTTCGGCCAGCCTGTGGGCGAGGTGGATCGGCATCGGCATCAGAGCTTCCGTCTCCTCGGAGGCATAGCCGAACATCATTCCCTGGTCCCCTGCCCCGGCGATCACCAGCTCGTCGTCCGCGACCCCCGAGCGCGCCTCGTGCGAGGCGTCGACCCCCTGGGCGATGTCGGGCGACTGCTTGTCGATCGAGACGAGGACCGAGATGTGGTCGCAGCTGTAGCCGTAGTCGCCGCGGTCGTAGCCGATCTCGCGGATCGTCTCGCGGACGATCTCCGGGATGTCGAGGTGCACCTCGGTCGAGATCTCGCCGGAGACGACCGCCATGCCTGTGTTCACGAGGGTCTCGCAGGCGACGCGGCCCTCCGGGTCCTCGGCGAGGATCGCGTCGAGGACGCCGTCGGAGATCTGGTCGGCGACCTTGTCCGGGTGTCCCTCGGTGACCGACTCGGAGGTGAAGAGGTACTCGTTCTCGGCGAGCGGCTTGGCGACCGGCATTGCCGGAAGCCTAGAGGAATCCCGCCCGGTCGCGCCCTCAGTCCTCGCGGCCCCGGTAGCCGGACCGCGGCACGAAGTCGATGATCAGCGGCACGCCCTCGAAGCCGTAGGCCTCCCGCATCCGGTTCTCCAGGTGGAAGGCCCAGTCGCGGCTGATCAGCTTGCGGTCGTTGACCTGGATCGCGATCCTCGGCGGTCGCTCCGCCACCTGCGCGGCGTAGAGCAGCTTCAGGCGCCGGCCGCGCCTGGACGGCGGCGGCGTGCGGGCGACGACGTCGGCGACGAAGCGGTTCAGCTCGGCGGTCGGGATCCGGCGCGCGGCCCGGTCGGCGAGCTCCAGGGCCCGCGGCAGCAGCGTCCCGACGTTGCGCCCGCGCGTCGCCGAGCAGGTGACGACGGCGGGGCGCAGGCGCAGCTTGCGGGCGACCCGGGCGCGGGCGTCGTCGATGTCGGTCGCGGTCAGATCCCACTTGTTGAGCGCGAGCAGCGTCGCGCAGCCCGCCTTCATCGCCAGCTCGGCGACGCGCAGGTCCTCGGCCGTGACCCCCTCGGAGGCGTCGCAGACGACGATCGCGACGTCGGCTCGCTCCACCGCCCGTTCGGAGCGCAGCTGGGCGTAGTAGTCGACGGTGCCGGCGACCTTCGAGCGTCGCCGCAGGCCGGCCGTGTCGACCAGGACGACCCGCCGCCCCTCTACCTCGAGCTCGGTGTCGATCGCGTCGCGGGTCGTGCCCGCGCGATCGGAGACGATTACCCGCTCGGAGCCGAGGAAGGCGTTGACGAGCGACGACTTGCCGACGTTGGGGCGGCCGATCACCGCGACGCGGACGGCCTCGTCCGCCCGCTCGGCGGCCGGCTCGCGCTCGCCCAGCGCGGCGACCATCGCGTCGAGCAGGTCCCCGGTGCCGAGGCCGTGGGTGGCCGAGACGGCGAGCGGCTCGCCGAGGCCGAGCGCGTGGAACTCGGCGGTGATGCCGAAGTCGTCGGGCCGGTCGGCCTTGTTGACGACGACGAGGATCGGCACCGCACCGCCCCGCAGCGTCCGAGCCAGATCGGCATCGCCGGCGCGCAGGCCGGCGCGACCGTCGACGACCATCAGGACCAGGTCGGCTTCGGCGATCGCCTGCCGCGCCTGGCCCTGCACGTCGCGCGCCAGCTCCGCCTCGTCCCCGAGGTCGATGCCGCCGGTGTCGATCAGCTCGAAGGCGACGCCG
The DNA here is from genome assembly GCA_050259155.1 of Syntrophothermus sp. Taxonomy (GTDB): domain Bacteria; phylum Actinomycetota; class Thermoleophilia; order Solirubrobacterales; family 70-9; genus VAYN01. The sequence goes on along the minus strand of JBLNAC010000203.1, from coordinate 1,305 downwards.
TTCCACTCGGTCCCGAGGCGCTTGCGGTCCCGGGTGACGCCGGGCTCGGCCGCGGTCACCGCCTCGGTGCCGCCGACCAGCCGGTTGACGAGCGTGCTCTTGCCGACGTTGGGAAAGCCGACGACGGCGACGGTCGGCGTCCTCACCTCAGGCCACGCTCCTCGGCCAGGGCGACGACGCGGCCGACGACCTGCTCGAGGCTGAGCCCGGTGGTGTCGATCTCGACCGCGTCGGCCGCCGGCCGCAGCGCGCCGTGCTCGCGCTCGCGGTCGCGCGCGTCCCGGCGCCGCTGGGCGGCGAGCACCGACTCGAAGTCCTCCCCGGACTGGGCGGCGCGACGGCGCGCGCGCTCCTCGTCGGTCGCGGTCAGGAAGACCTTCAGCGGCGCCTCGGGGCTGACCTCGGTGCCGATGTCCCGGCCCTCGGCGACGTAGTCCGCGGACGCGATCAGGGCGCGCTGGCGGGAAACCATCGCCGCCCTCACCTGCGGGTGCGCGGAGACGCGCGAGGCGGCGGCGCTCACCGCCGGTGCGCGGATCGCGTCGCCGACGTCGACGCCGTCGAGCAGGACGCGCCCGCCCTCGAGGTCGATCTCCAGCCCGCGGGCCAGCCGCCCGAGCGCCTCGCCGTCGTCCAGGTCGACCCCCCGCTCGAGCGCGGCGAGGCCGACGCAGCGGTACATCGCCCCGGAGTCGAGGTAGGTGACGCCCATCTCGGCGGCCACCGCTCGGGCGACGCTGGACTTGCCGGCCCCCGCCGGGCCGTCGATGGCGATCACCATGAGGACACAGTCTCTCAGCGCGCGAGCGAGGCGAGGTCGGACTCGAAGGCCGGGTAGCTGACGGCGGCGGCGTCCATCCCGGCCACCTCGACGCCCTCGGCGCTGGCGAGGCCCGCCACCGCCCCGAGCATCGCGATCCGATGGTCGCCATGGGAGTCGATCGCGCCGCCACGCAACCCGCCCGCGCCGGTGACGACCATCCCGTCGGCGGTCGGCTCGACCTCGCCGCCGAGCGCCCGCAGCGCGGCGGTGACCGTCTCGATCCGGTCGGACTCCTTGCGCCGCAGCTCGGCCGCGTCCCGGATCGCGGTCGTCCCCTCGGCGAAGCACGCGGCGAGGGCGACGAGCGGCAGCTCGTCTATCGCCAGCGGGACCTCGGCGCCGCCGACCTCGGTCCCCCGCAGGGGCGCCGAGCGGACCCGAAGCGTGGCGGTCGGCTCGCCGCCTCGGGCGGCGGGCCCCTCCTGCTCGATCCCGGCCCCCATCCTTTTCAGGATCCTCAGCAGGCCGGTACGAGTCGGATT
>JBLNAC010000202.1:0-4912 GCA_050259155.1 Syntrophothermus sp. | reverse complement strand
GAGGTAGAAGGCGTCGCCGCCGATCACGAAGTCGTCGCGGGAGAGCCGGCAGATGACCGAGACGTGGCCCGCGCTGTGTCCGGGGGTATAGGCGAGATGGATCGAGCCGTCGCCGAAGAGGTCGAAGGTGCGGGCGAAGCTGGCGTAGGAGTCGATCCCGCCGCGGTCGAAGTCCACCGTGCGGTAGTCGAAGGCGTAGTCGAAGTGGGAGCGGCGGTAGCCGTGCAGGGTCGGTCTCGAGATCGTCGTCGCCGACTCCCACTCGGTCGCGCTGACGACGAAGGTCGAGCGGGGGAACTCGGAGATCGCCGAGGTGTGGTCGAGATGGAGGTGGGTCATGACGACGATCGGGACCTCGCCCGGGTCGAGCCCCTTCGCCCGCAGCTGCGAGGGCACGTCTTCGCCCGGCTCCAGCGTCGGCCGGCCGAAGCGGTTGGCGGTGTCGCCGAAGTTCTCGCGGCCGTCGGTCGCGATCGACGGATGCAGCCCGGTGTCGACCAGGATCGCGCCGGCGCTGGGGTGGCGGATGAGGAAGGCGGGGATCGGGATGAGGTGGGGCTTCCGCCGGCCGACCAGGGCGCGCAGGATGGTCAGGCTGCGGTACGCGCCGCCGGGGTCGACCATCGCCGCCAGCGGGAAGTCGCAGTGGCCGGCGATCATCGGCTCGACGGCGACGCGCGCGCCCGGCGTGCCGCCGGCGAGCGGCTCGTGCAGGGGCTGGGGCTCGACGTGGACGTTCATCCACGCCACATATAAAGCCCTGCGGGCGCCGATAGGCTTGCCCGCCGATGGCTGAAAGCTCGCATTCGCAGGTGTTCAGGGAGGGCCTGCTCGAGGGCCTGGTCTGCGTCGTCTCCGGCGCCGGCAGCGGCTTCGGGCGTGAGACCTCGCTCGAGCTGGCGCGGCTCGGCGCCACCGTGGTCGGCTGCGGGCGGCGGCCGGAGCCGCTGGAGGAGACCGCCGCGCTCGCCGCCGGCCTGCCCGGCGCCTTCGAGCACGAACGGCTCGACATCCGGGAGGAGGGCCCGGTCGGGCGGTTCTTCGACCGGCTGCTCGACCGCCATGGCCGCCTCGACGTGCTCCTCAACAACGCCGGCGGCCAGTTCCTGGCGCCCGCGGAGTCGATCAGCCCGAAGGGCTTCCGCACCGTGATCGACCTCAACGTCAACGGCACCTGGCTGATGACCCATGCCGCCGCCGACAAGGCCTTCATCCCCCAGAAAGGGGGCAAGGTCATCAGCGTCACCCTCTCGCCCCACAACGGGATGCCGGGCATGGTCCACTCCGGCGCGGCCCGCGCCGCGGTCGAGAACATGATGCGGACGCTGGCGATCGAGTGGTCGCGGTTCGGGATCAGGACCTGCTCGCTGGCCGCCGGGCAGTTCGCGACAGAGACCTTCCTCGCCAAGTATCCGCCGGCCGTCCTCGAGCACGTCGGCCGCTCGATCCCGCTCGGTCGCACCGGCCGCGCCGAGGAGATCGCCTGGATGGTCGCCTACCTCGCCTCGCCCGCCGGCGACTTCGTCTCCGGGACGACGATCACGATCGACGGCGCCCGCGACGACTGGTTCGGCCCGTGGCCCCCCGAGTCGATGACCACCGAGAGCGGCGACGCCGTCGCCGAGGAGCGCTGAGCCGCCCCCGGCGGTCAGCGCGGCTCGAGGATGACGAGCGGGATCTCGCGAGTCGTCCGCGCCTGATAGGCCTCGTAGCCCGGGTAGACGGCCACGGCGCGCTCCCAGAGCCGCTCGCGCTCCTCGGGGGCGGCGACGCGCGCGCGGACCGGGCGCACCTCGCGTCCCACCTGGACGGTGGTCTCCGGATTGGCGCGCAGGTTGTGGAACCAGCCCGGATGCCGCGGGTAGCCGCCTTTGGAGGCGACGAGGACGAGGTCGGCGCCGTCCTCGAGGTAGAGCAGCGGCGAGGTGCGGCGCCTGCCGCTGCGCGCGCCGACGTGGTCGAGCAGCAGCATCTTCCCGCCGACGCCGGGGATCCAGTGCCCGAGGCGCCCACCCGTCCTCCGGTAGAGGAACGTGTGGGCGCCCATCAGGCGGTGGGTGAGCGGCCAGACGCGGTCGGCCGCGTCCAGGTAGCGAGGGCCCCTGCGCCCTGTGGCCGCCTCGCTCAGGTGTACATCCCCCCGAACATGCCGCCGGTCACGTTCAGCACCTGGCCGTGCACGTAGTCGGCCAGCGGGGAGGCGAGGAAGAGGACCGGCCCCGCGGCCTCCCTCGGCTGCGCGGCGCGGCCGAGCGGGATCACCGCCTGCGCCATCGCCCGCATCTGCTCGGGGATGCCGAGCTCGATCTTCTCGCCGGTGGGAGCGGTCATCTCGCCGCCCTCCTCCTTGGCGGCGGTCAGCCGCGTGTCGACGAAGCCGAAGGCGACCGCGTTGACGTTGATCTTGAACTGGCCCCACTCCTTGGCGAGGGTTTTGGTCAGCCCGACGACGCCCATCTTGGCGGCGGAGTAGTTGGCCTGCCCGGGGTTGCCCATCGTGCCCGAGGTCGAGGAGACGTTGATGATCTTGCGGAAGACCTCCTGGCTTGCGGCGCGCTCGGCCTTTGCCGCCTCGCGCCAGTGCGGCGCCAGCGCCCGGGCGACGCGGAAGGGGACGACGGTGTGGATGTCGATCATCGCCTGGAACTGCTCGTCGGTCATCCGGTGGACGACGCCGTCCCAGGTGTAGCCGGCGTTGTTGACGACGATGTCGACCCCGCCGAAGGCGTCGACGGCGGCGGCGACCAGCTCGTCGCAGGCCCCGGCCTTGGTCAGGTCGCCGGAGTGGACGGCGGTCTCGCCCTGGATCTCGTTCGAGGTCTGCTCGGCGACGTCGGCGTCGAGGTCGTTGATCAGCACCCTGGCGCCCTCGCTGATGAACAGCTCCGCGGTGGCGCGGCCGATTCCGCGCGCGGAGCCGGTGACGATCGCCCTCTTGCCCTCAAGCAGTCCCATCTTTCTTGCCTCTCCTTTGTCTCGTTCAGTCGCGGGTGCGGAGGCTACATCGAATCGCGCAAGCCTGGTCGATCGGCCGGTCGAGCCGCTGCGACGCCCCCGTGGGCGCGCAGGGTGAGGACGATGCGGTCAGAATCCCCGCCGTGAGCGACCTCGCCAGCATCTTCGCGCTCGGGCTCGTGGCGATGTTCAACCCGACGCTGCTGGCGGCGGTGACCGTGATGATGCTGCTCCCGAACACCAAGCGCCTGATGTTCGGCTACCTGATGGGCGCCTACCTGACGAGCCTCGTCGCGGGGATGGTGATCGTCTACTCCCTGCACGGCTCGGGCGCCGCCGAAACGGGCAAGCAGACGCTGAGCCCGGCCGGGGACCTCGCGGTCGGCGCGATCCTCCTGATCGCCGGCCTGGTCCTTCGCAGCGAACGCGCCCAGAGCGCCCGCGAGCGGCGCAAGGTGCGCAAGGGGGCCGAGGACGGAGGCGAGAAGAAGCAGTCCTGGCCCGAGCGGATGCTCGGCCGGGGCTCGGCCCGGATCACCTTCGTGGTCGGCGCCCTGCTGACCTTCCCCGGTGTGGCCTACCTGACCGCGCTGGACCGGATCACGCAGCTGGACTGGGCGGCCGGGCCGACGGCGCTGCTGGTGATCGGCTTCTGCCTGATGCAGCAGATCCTGCTCGAGCTGCCGCTGATCGGGTACGTCGTGGCGCCGGACTGGACCCAGGACGCGGTCGTGCGCTTCCGAGCCTGGCTCGGCCGCAACGGAGAGGCCGCGCTGCGCAGCGTCCTGCTCGTCCTCGGCGCCCTGCTGGTCGTGCGCGGGCTGATCGAGCTGCTGACCTGAAGCGTCCGTAGCAGCCCGGCCCGCCGCTGCGGGGTTCTCCCGATGGCGCCGACGCCGGAGACTGGGAGGGTGGACGGCGATGAAGATGCTCGTCGCCTATGCGTCGAAGCGGGGCTCGACGGCGGAGATCGCCGAGGCCGTCGCGGCCGAGCTGAGCGCCGCGGGGCTCGACGTCGACTGCATCGACAGCGGCGAGGTCGACGACCTGGACGGGTACGAGGCGGTCGTCCTCGGCAGCGCCGTGTACACGAAACGCTGGCGGGGCGACGCCCGTCACTTCCTGCGCCACCACCGCAAGGCGCTGGCGACGATGCCGTTCTGGGTCTTCAGCTCGGGGCCGGTCGGCGACCCCGCCAACGACAATCCCGACTGGGAGGAGCCGCCGCGCACGATCGACAAGGTCAAAGAGCTGGGAGGCAGGGGCCACGTCGTCTTCGGCGGTCGTGTCCCGACCGACCCCAAGGGTCCGATCGAGAAGGCGATGGCGAGGAACACGCCGGCGGAGTTCCGGGATCGCCGCGACTGGGACGAGATCAGGGCCTGGGCCCGTGGCGTCGCGGCCGACCTGAACGCCGCTGGCGGCTAGTTCCCCCCGCCCGCGATGGCGGCGAGGTCGCGGGGCCGCAGCAGCGCCACCAGGGTCGAGCCGTCGAGCACGACGACGCCGCCCTTCCGCATCCGCGCATGGGCGCCGGTGAGGCGCGCGAGCTCGTCGGAGAGGTCGGGCTCGTGCCCGACCAGGAGGACCTCGCCGCGGCCGGCGGCGAGCGAGAGGGCGTCGAAGGCGCCGCCCCCGAGCTCCGCGGCGGTCTCCGGCTCGAGTCCCAGCGACTCGCACGCGAGGCGCGCCGTTTCCGCCGCGCGGGCCTTCGGGCTGGTCAGGCAGGCCTCGATTCCGGCGCCAAGGCGCGCCAGCGCCCGCCCCGCCGCCCGCGCCTGGCGCCTGCCCTTGGGGGTCAGGCGGCGCGCCGCGTCCTGGCCGCTGCTTGCGGGCTCGGCGTCCCCATGTCTGAGCAGGTAGAGCATTCCGTGTGTGGGGATCATTAGCATCCCCTCACATGCTGATCTCGCTTGGCCGACGGTTCCTCGTTCCCCTGCTCGCCCTCGTCGCCCTC
>JBLNAC010000201.1:0-2910 GCA_050259155.1 Syntrophothermus sp. | reverse complement strand
GGGCGCAGGCGGACCGCGAACCGGCGCCCGGTCCATCGGAAGGCGCCGCCGGGGCCGATCTCCTTCGCATGGAACCCGATGTCCGGAGAGTACCGGAAGGCCTCGACCGCGTCGAGCGTCCCGAGCGCCGACACGGCCGCGGCGACCGCGTAGGCCGCCACGAAGAGCGCGCCGGCCCGCGCCGGCGGGCGCGGCGGCGCTCCCTCGGCGGGCCCCGACGTCACCGCGAGGAGGAGGAAGAAGACGACGGCCGCGTCCGCCGAGAACCAGTGCGACCCCGCCGCGAGGGCGGCGACGAAGCCGACGACGGCGGCGCCCGCGCCGGCGGCCGCGGCGTCGGCGTCCCGGCCGCGCAACGACCGGAGCGCCTCGCGCGCGGCGAGGACCGCGAGGACTAGGGTCAGGGCGAACCCGATCGCTCCCGTCTCGGCGAGCGCCTGCAGGTACGCGCTTCCGGGATTGTCGCTGATGCCGGACGACAACCCCCGCTCGGCGAGGACGTTCGGCAGGCTCCACGCGAACGCCCCGAGGCCCGCGCCCTCGAGCGGATGCCGCTCGAAGAGAGAGAGGGCGCTGCGCCACAGCACCGGGCGGGCCGAGACGCGGTACTGGGCTGGGACATTCTCGTCGAAGAGCTCGAGGAGGCGGGCGCCCGCGCTGCCCCGGGCCCCGCTCACCCGCGAGCCGGCCACCGCGGCGAGCAGGGCCGCCGCGAGGAGAACGACGCCGATCCGCCAGCGCGGCGCGATCGGCCGCGCGAAGAGCAGCGCGCCGAGCCCGATCGCGGCGAGCCCGACGCCGCTGCGGGAGCCGGAGAGCGCCAGCCCGGCGGCGAGCAACGGCAGTGCCGAAAGCGCGGCGGCGCGGCGGCGACCGGAAGCCGAGGCGGCGAGCGCGGCCGCGACCGGGATCGCGGCGGCGCAGAGGATCCCGAGAGTGTTGGGATCGACGGCGCCGCCCGAGAACCGCCCGGCGACGCGCCAGTAGCGCCGCGTCTCGGTCGCGAGGAATCCCAGGCGCTGGGCGAGCGCGACGCCGCCCGACACCGCCGTGCCGAGGACCGCCGACAGCAGGACGGCCTCGCGTGCCGCCTTGCCCGAGCGGCGCAGCAGGAAGAAGAAGATCCCGCCCGCCCCGAGCGCCCCGAAGGACAGCAGCGTGCCGCGGAACGCGGCACCGGCGACGAGGCCGCCGACGTTGACGACCCGCAGGCCGAGGCCGTGACCGATCGCCCAGAGCGTGCGCGCGCGCACCACCGCGAGCGCCGCCGAGACCGTCCAGAGGAGGAGCAGCAGCCGTACGGCGCCGTCGACGCGAGAGGGATCCGGCCGGCCCTCGAAGTCGTAGAGGAAGCGGAAGACCCAGCCGCCCGCGACGGCGAGGGAGAGCAGCACCGGCCACGCGAGCGCGTCCGTGCCGCCGGCGAGGCGATCGCCGAGGCTCGCGAACGGCAGGACAAACGCGAAGGCGACGAGACCCGCGCGGCGGTCCCACGCGGCGACGAGCGCCAGGATTCCGGAGAGCGCGAGCACCGGCAGCCGGTCGCGGGACGCCGGCGGGAATCCGACCGCGAAGACCGCCGCGAACACCGCCGCCAGGGCGGCAAGGCCCGCGAGCCGGAAGACGAGTCCCGGCCGGCGCGCCCCCGCTTCGTTCACGCCCGGGCCCGTTCGCGGCGGAGGAACGCCGCGTCGGACGCCGGGCCGAGGGAACCGAGGGCCGGCGTCCGAAGAGCCCGGGGACCGGTCATCCCCGGTGATACTCCTGAAGGGGCGCGACGCCCGTCGCCTCCTCCTGCCGCGAGCGGATCCCCTCGACCGCCGCCGTCGCCGCCGACAGGGTCGTCAGGCACGGGATCGAGAGGCGGAGCGCGGCGGCCCGGATCGCCGCCTCGTCGAAGTGGGACGCACGGCCGAGCGGCGTGTTGATGATCATCTGGATCTCCCCCGCCTCCATCCTCTCGACGGCGTTCGGGCTGCCCTCGTTGACCTTGAAGACCGCCTCGGCGGCGACGCCCGCCTCGCGCAGCGCCTCGAGCGTGCCGCGCGTGGCGCAGAGGGAGAATCCGAGGTCGGCGAGCTCGCGGCCGATCGGGACGACGGCGGCCTTGTCGTACGGGTTGACCGTCAGGAACGCGCGCCCGGACAGCGGCAGCCGCATCCCGACCGCCTCGCACGCCTTTGCGAACGCGTCGCCGAAGCGGGGCGACACGCCCATCACCTCACCGGTCGACTTCATCTCGGGCCCGAGCAGGACGTCCTCGCCCGGGAACTTGCGGAACGGGAAGACGGGTCCCTTGATGAAGAAGTCGACGGGGTCCCGCTCCGGCGGGAGGTGGAGCGACGCGAGCGGCCGGCCCGCCGCGAGCAGCGCCGCGGCGCGCGCCATCGGGACGCCGATCGCCTTCGAGACGAACGGAACGGTCCGCGACGCCCGGGGGTTGACCTCCAGGACGTACAGCTTGCCGTGCTGGATCGCGAACTGGATGTTCACGAGCCCCTTGACCGACAGCCCCACCGCGAGCCGCCGCGTCGCCTCGCGGATCTCGGCGAGCAGATCCGGCGGGATCTTCCAGGGCGGCAGGACCGAGAAGGAGTCGCCGGAGTGGATCCCCGCCTCCTCGATGTGCTGCTGCACGCCGCCGATCCAGGTCTGCGAGCCGTCGCAGAGCGCATCGACGTCGAGCTCGACGGCGTCGTCGAGGAAGCGGTCGATCAGGACCGGATGCTCGCCCGAGCTCGCGACGGCGGCGGCGACGTAGGAGGAGAGCAGCGCCTCGTCGAAGACGATCGCCATCGCCCGGCCGCCGAGCACGTAGGACGGCCGCACGACGAGCGGGTAGCCGATCCGGCGCCCCGCCTCGATCGCCTCCTCCAGGTTTCGGGCCTCGGCGTGGGGCGGCGCGGCGAG
>JBLNAC010000200.1:0-6604 GCA_050259155.1 Syntrophothermus sp. | reverse complement strand
GCTCGGCCTCAACTTCCTCTGGACGCTGGGCGCGCACCGGCGCCTCGAGTAGCCCGCTCAGGCGCGGAACTTGCGGCAGGGCAGCAGCCCGCTTCTGTGCAGGGCCAGCCTCACGCCCACCCACAGCGTCTTCAGGCCGTAGACGATCCCGGCCCCGAGCCCGACCGACGAGGCGTCCTCGAAATACCGCCCCCGGGCCGGGACCTCGGCGATGCGCATCCCGAACGCGGCGGCCTGCATCAGGACGTCGGAGTCGAAGCTGAAGTCGCTGGCGTTTCGCAGGAAGGGAACGGTGAGGAGGAACCGGCGAGAGTAGGCCCGATAGCCGGTGTGGGCCTCACTCAGCGACGTGCCCATGATCCGGTTCTCGACCCCGGTCAGGGCGCGGTTGACGACGTACTTCCACCGCGGCATCCCATGCTGGAGCGCGAGGCCCGGCTCGGCGAACCGCGAGCCCAGCACGATGTCCGCCTGGCCGGCGAGGATCGGCGCGCACATCTGCGGGATCAGCTCCGGCTCGTACTGCCCGTCGGGGTGCAGCATGACGACCACGTCCGCGTCCCGCTGCAGCGCCTCCAGGTAGCACGTCTTCTGGTTGGCGCCATAACCGGCGTTGTGAGGGTGCCAGACGAGGCTGACCGGAAGCTCCCGCGCCAGCGCCAGCGTCTCGTCGGTCGAGTGGTCGTCGACGAGGATGACGTCGTCGACGAAGTCCCGCGGAATCGCGGCAACCGTGCTGGCGAGCGTCCTCGCCGCGTTCATCGCCGGCAGCACCGCGATCACCTTGGCCCCGTTCGCGGTCATCGGCGCGCCGCTCGGGCCTCGACGTAGAAGGTCCCGCCGCGGCGCACGGCGACCTCGAAGGCCGCGCAGACCAGCGCCGCCGGCAGCAGGAGGACCCCGGCCGCGACGGCGGCGAGGCGGCCACCGCGCGAGACCTCATGGAAGCGCGCCGGTGGGCGGCGGATCGCGTCGTAGAGGTCGGGGTGGCCCGGGAGGCTCCCGACCAAGCCATGGAGCCAGCCGAAGACGACCTGCCCGCCGCGCAGGTAGCTGACCCGCTCGAGGCGCAGCCCGAGCTGCTGCAGGCTCTCGCGCACAGCCCGCCCGGTCAGGTGGACGAGGTGGCGCGGCGGGTCGAGCGCAAGCCAGCGCCCGCCGAAGGCTCGCGCCTGGAGGCTTTCGGCGTTGGGAGCCGCGACGACGAGCAGGCCGCCGGGGTCCAGCAGCTCGCTCGCCCGGCGCAGCGCCGCTGCCGGCTCCGGAAGATGCTCGAGCGAGTGCCAGAAGACGATCGCCGCCCAGCCGGGATCGGCTCCGGCCAGGGGGTCGCCCCCAGCGCCGCCAGGCTCGCGCTCGATCCCGGTCGCGGCGCGCCCTCGCCGCCGCAGTGCGGAGACGAGCGCGCCCTCGCCGCTGCCCACGTCGAGGACCGGGCCGCGTGGCGCGACCCGGTCCAGCCGCGCCGCCAGGCTCCCCCGCGAGCGCCGTAGGAGCGCGTCGCCGAACCACGAGAAGCGCCCGGCCGCGGGACGGTAGGGGCCCGCGTAGGCGGCGTCGAGCTGCGCGTCGCTGGGCCAGGGGTCGGTGGTCCCGACCCCGCAGGCGCGACACCGGATCAGTCCGGGGAGCCGCTCGCCGTCCGCCAGCGGCGCGCCGCACCACCGACAGGTGGCTGTGCTGGTCACGATGCGATCCTAGGCCGTGGGCGTCAGCTCGAACCCGCCTCGGCCTCCTCCGCGGCCTCCGCCAGCCGCTCGACCAAGTGCGCGAACGCCTCCAGGTTGGCGTGGGCGTCGCCGTAGGCGCCGGCGGCGTAGCGCGCGTAGACGCCCTCGAGGATGATCGCCAGCTTCCAGTAGCCGAGGGCGAGGAAGTAGGAGACGTCGGAGACGTCGCGGCCGGAGCGCTCGGCGTAGCGGGCGACGAGCTCCTCGCGGTCGGGGAAGCCGGGGGCGAGGTTGGCGGGCTGGCCGAGCGCCACGCCCTCCTCCCCCCGCTCGGGCCAGTAGGCCATCAACGTGCCGAGGTCGGCGAGGGGGTCGCCCAGGGTGCAGAGCTCCCAGTCGACCACCGCGGCGACCTCGCCGGCGGGGGTGAGGATCATGTTGTCTAGGCGGTAGTCGCCGTGGACGATCGTCGCCGGCCCCTGTGGCGGGATGCGCGCGGAAAGGCGCGCGTGGACCCGGTCCACGGCCTCCAGCTCGCGGGTCTTCGACTTCTCCCACTGCCCCTGCCAGCGGCGCAGCTGGCGGGCGACGTAGTCCTCCTTGCGGCCGAGGTCGCCGAGCCCGACCGCGTCGGGGTCGACGGCATGGATCGCAGCCAGGGTGTCGGCGACGCGCAGCCCGATCGCGTGCCGATCCGACTCCTCGGGGAAGTGGCGCTCGGCCTCCGCCACGCCGCGCAGGACCAGGCCCTCGACGAACTCCATCACGTAGAACGGGGCGCCGGTAACGCCCTCGTCCTCGCAGAGCCCGACCAGCGGCGGCACCGGCACGTCGGTCCCGGCCAAGGCGCTGAGGACGCGGTGCTCGCGGACCATGTCGTGCGCCGAGCCGAGCGTCTTCCCCAGCGGCGGCCGCCGCAGCGCCCAGCGCCTGCCGGTCCGGTCGGCGACCGCGAAGGTCAGGTTGGAGAGGCCGCCCGCGATCCGCTCGAAGCGCAGCGGCGGCTCGGCCGCGGGAGCATGCTCGGCGAACCAGGCCTCGACTCCCGCGGGCTCGATCCCGGCGACGGCCGCGGAGCCGTCGGAGCGGCCGGTAGCCTCGTCTCCCATAGAGGGGCAAGCTTATTCCCGATCGAGGCGACGCCTGAGCCCGTCGCTCGCCAACCGGCTGCGGATCGGCTTCGCGATCGCCTTCGCCCTGCTCACCGCGATGGCGGTGATCGGCGTCGCTCGCTTCATCCAGAAGCGGCAGGATTACGAGGACGCGATCGCGCGCTCCTACCAGGTCGAGATGACCGCACGGGTGCGGCTCGCCGAGGGCCGCGGCGGCGCCGGAGCCCGGGAGGTGGTCAGCACGCAGACCCAGCGCCGCGCCGAACTCCGCGACCAGATCTCGGGGGACACGCGCGACACCGCCATCCTCGTCGCCGCCGGCCTGATCGCCGGGCTGACCGGCGCCCTGCTCCTGTTCAGCGGCCTGATCGCCTCGCTGCGCCGCCCCCTCGAGGCGCTGGTCGACGCGGCCGGTCGCCTCGCCGCCGGCGACCTCAGCGCCCGCGTCGAGGTCGGCGGGCTCTCGGAGACCGCCACGCTCGGCGCCGCATTCAACGAGATGGCGGACCAGCTCCAGCTCCAGGCGAGCCAGCGCGAGCAGCTGGACCGGCTCAAAGACGAGTTCGTCCTCACCGCGTCGCACGAGCTGCGCAGCCCCCTCACCTCGGTCCAGGGCTTTGCCGAGCTGCTGATGCTCGACAAGGACAACCTCACCCCGAAGCAGGTCGAGACGGTCGAAGTCATCCTCGACAACTGCCGCCACCTGGTGCGGCTGCTGAACGACCTGCTCGACCTCGCCCGCTCCGACGCCGGCCGTCTCGCGATCCGGATGCGGCCGACCGAGCTGGCACCGCTGATCGACGAGGTCGTGCGCACGATGCGCGCCCAGACGGAGGCCGTCAATCAGGCGCTGACCGAGGAGGTAGACCCCGACATCCCCGAGATCGACGCCGAGCCGGACCGGATCCGCCAAATATTGGTGAATCTCATTACTAACGCCCATGAGTACTCCCCCGAAGGAGCGTCTATCGGGGTGAGGGCGAGGGTCATCGGCGACGAAGTAGAGGTCAGCGTGACCGACGACGGACCGGGCATCCCCGAGACCCAGCTGGAACACATCTTCGAGCGGTTCGTCCGCGGCGACGCCGGCCTCACCCAACGCGTCGGCGGAACCGGGCTCGGCCTGGCGATCTCGAAGTCGCTGGTCGAGCTGCACGGCGGCACGATCGAGGTCGAATCGACGCCAGGGCGGGGCTCGACCTTCCGCTTCCGGCTGCCGGTTCGCGCGCCGGTCGGCCCGCCGGCGGCGGATCGGGCGACCGTGGACTCGAGCTCATGACGATGGTCCTGGTCGCCGACGACTCCGAGACGATCCTGCTGCTGATGCGGACCAGGCTCGAGCTTGCCGGCTACGAGGTGACGACCGCGGCCGACGGGCAGGAGGTCGTCGACCGGGTCGCTGAGCGCGCCCCAGACCTGCTGCTGCTGGACGCGATGATGCCGCGCAAGTCGGGGATCGACGCGCTCCGCGAGGTGCGCGCCGCGGGCCACCGCATCCCGGCGCTGATCGTCAGCGCCCACCAGGATGCCGGTGACGCCGACGCCCCCACGGACCTCGGGATCGACGGCTTCGTCACGAAGCCGATCGACTTCGACCGCCTGCTGGGCGAGGTCGCCGAGCTGACCGGCCCCTAGCTCTTCGCGATCTCGAGCCGGATCTCCTTGCCCTTCAGCTTGGTCCCGTCGAGGAACTCGACGGTCCGCTCCGCCTGGTCGGGCGCGACCTCGACGAACGAGAAGCGGTGCAGCACGCGGACGTCGCGGATGTCCTCGTCGGGGAGGACGGCGCCCTCGCGCAGCGCCCAGCGCAGGTCCTCCTCGCCGATCCCGCTCCGCTCGCCGCGGTTGACGAACAGCTTCACGCTCTCGGGCTTCCCATCGCCGCCGCCGTTGCCGGCCGCCACCGGCGCCCGCTCGACCTGGCGGTGCCGATCGGCGCGGTCGCGGCGCCGCGGCCGGGGAGCGTGCTCGAGCCGGTCCTCGGGGCTCTCCCACTCGCCGATCGAGGTGTGGACGTCGCGCTCGATGCGGGCGATCTCGCCCCGCTCGGCCGGGGTGACGAAGGTGATCGCGCGGCCCGTGCGGCCGACGCGGCCGGTGCGGCCGATCCGGTGCACGTAGACCTCGGAGGAACCCGGCACGTCGTAGTTGATGACGTGGGTGACGTGCTCGACGTCGAGCCCGCGGGCGGCGATGTCGGTCGCGACCAGCAGCTTCACCCGGTGGTCCTTGAAGGAGATCATCACCCCGTCCCGGGCGCCCTGGCTGAGGTCGCCGTGCAGCGCCTTCACGTCCAGGCCACGGTCCTTGAGGGTCCGCTCCAGCCGCGCGGCGCCGATTTTCGTGCGGGTGAAGATGATCGCCTGCTCGGGCTCTTCGACCTTCAGCAGCTCGACCAGCCGATCCGCCTTCTCCCGCGCGGGAACCTCGATGAAGGCCTGGGCGATCGCGTCGACGGTGAGCGTCCTCGGGGTGATCTTGATCGTCACCGGGTCGTACATGTAGCCCTCGGCGAGCTTCTTGATCGGCGGCGGCATGGTCGCCGAGAACAGCGCCGTCTGGCGGCCGCTCGGGCACATCCGCAGGATCTTCTCGACGTCCTCGATGAAGCCGAGGTCGAGCATCTCGTCCGCCTCGTCGAGGATGACGTAGCGCGCGGCCGTGAGCACCAGCGAGTGCCGCGACATCAGGTCCATCATCCGGCCCACGGTCGCGACCACCACGTGGGCGCCGGAGCGCAGCTGCGACTGCTGGGAGCGGATCGGGGCGCCGCCGAAGACGGCGACGATCTCGATCGGCAGGTGCTCGGCGTAGGCGCGCAGCGCCTGGGTCACCTGGATACAGAGCTCGCGCGTCGGCGTCAGGACGATCGCCTGCACCTCGTCGTTGTCGGGATCGAGGTACTGCAGCAGCGGCAGGCCGAAGGCGGCCGTCTTCCCGGTCCCCGTCTGCGCTTGGCCGATCACGTCGTGCCCGGCGAGCAGCTCGGGGATCGCCTGCTCCTGGATAGGAGTCGGCTCGTCGAAGCCGAGCTCGTCGAGCGCCTGCTGGATATCGGGCGAAAGGCCCAGGTCTTTGAAGGCGGTCATCTGGAGCGTCGTGGATGACGGGGGACCGCGCGGCGCCTGCAACTCATCGCAGCGATCCTACGGATACTGTTCGGCGCATGTCGCTGACCGTGGTCGGCTCGATCGCATTCGACGCGGTCAAGACCCCGTTCGGGGAACGCGAGCGGATGCTCGGCGGCGCCGCCGTGCACTTCTCCCTCGCCGCCAGCTTCTTCACCGAGGTGCGCCCGGTCGGCACCGTCGGCGAGGATTTCGGCCCGGCCGAGTTCGAGGTGCTGGAACGGCGCGGGATCGTCACCGACGACGTCGAGCGGGTCCCCGAAGGCCACTCGTTCTCCTGGCGCGGCCGCTACGAGTACGACCTCAACGTCGCCCACACCGAAGACACCCAGCTCGGGGTCTTCGCCGATTTCGAGCCCAAGCTCTCGGAGCCCTCGCGGTCCGCGGACACGCTCTTCCTCGCCAACATCCAGCCCGACCTCCAGCGCCGCGTGCGGGCGCAGTGCGAGGCGGCGAGGTTCAGCGGCCTGGACTCGATGGACTTCTGGATCGAGACCGCGCGCGACTCGCTGCTGGCGGCGGTCGCCGAAGTCGACTGCCTCGTCGTCAACGACGCCGAGATCCGCCAGCTGATGGCCGAGCCCAACCTGGCCCGGGCGGCGCGGGCAGCGATGGCGCTGGGGCCGCGCGCGGTCGTCGCCAAGCAGGGCGAGTACGGCGCCGCGCTGTTCACCGAGGAGGGCTTCTTCGCCCT
>JBLNAC010000199.1:0-2560 GCA_050259155.1 Syntrophothermus sp. | reverse complement strand
GCGACGTCCCCTAGCGGGGCGGGGACCGTGGCGCCGTCGAAGTCGGAGCCGAGGCCGACGTGGTCGACCCCGACCAGGTCGGCGACGTGCCGAGCGTGCTCGGCGATCAGGCTGGGCGGGGTGTCGGGGTTCTCGGCGAAGTCGGGCCGCAGGAAGGGGACGGCGAAGACGATCCCGACCAGGCCGCCGCTGTCGCCGATGGCGCGGAGCTGGGCATCGGTGAGGTTGCGCGAGCAGGGGCAGATCGCGTGGGCTGCGGAATGGCTCGCCACCAGCGGACCCGGTTCGAGGCGGGCGACGTCCCAGAAGCCGGCCTCGTTCATGTGGCTGAGGTCGACGAGGATCCCGAGCTCGGCGCAGCGGGCGACCAGCGCCTCGCCCCGCTCGCTCAGGCCCGGTCCCGTGTCAGGGGAGGACGGGAAGGCGAAGGGAACCCCGTGGGCGAACTCGTTGGGCCGGCTCCAGACCGGTCCCAGCGACCGCAGGCCGGCGGCGTGCCAGTGGTCGAGCGCCTCGAGCCCGGGGTCGATCGCCTCCGCACCCTCGAGGTGCAGGACGGCGACCGGGGGAGAGGCGCCGTCGCGGGCCGCGTCGACGTCGCCGATCCCGCGTGCGAGGACCAGCTGCCCCTCGCGCGCCAGGCGCGCGAGGCGGCCGGCGGCGGCAGCGGCGTCGGCGGCGGCCTCCGCGTGGGGCACAGCCGGCGCGAGCGGCTGCCGGAAGCCGGGGCCGCCGAACCGGCCGCGTGCGGCCTCCTCGCCGGGCGAGGCGGTGAAGACCGCGAAGATCCCGCCCCGCATGCCCCCCTCGCGCATCCGCGGCAGGTCGAGATGGCCCCCGTCCCGGCCGGTCGCCAGATCGGCGTGGTCCTCGCTGGTGAGGGCGTCGTTGTGGCCGTCGAAGACCGGGATCACGCCGCAACGGTATTCGGTGCGCCTCGTACCTTCGCGCAAATCGCCGTGCATTCCGAAGCGATCGGCCGCCGGCGCCGATCCGATCGCGTAGGGATCGATCCCGGCGCCTCCGCCCGCGTGCCAGAGCAGAAGCTCGACATCCACATCGCCGACGTCCGCGTCCTCAAGCGGGGCTACGCCGCCGCCTGCGGGACGTGCAGCTGGGTCGGGCCCGTGCACGAGCAGCCGGACCCCGCGGTCGAGGAAGCCAGGGCCCACGAAGCCGACCCCCGGCCGAAGCGGCCACAGCGCAGGCCCGGCTTCCAGCTGCGGCGCATCTACCGCCGCCTCTGACCCGCCCGGCCGCGTCGCGAGCCTCTCCGGCGAGGTGCAGGAAGGTCGCGCCCTCGCGCGGTCGCTGGAGTCCGGCCGGGTCGTCTGCGCCGACCTGGCCCCTCGGAGTTCGAGGCGATCGGCGAGTACGCGATGGCGCGCTACGTGGGCGACGAACGGGTCCACGAAGCGATGAACCGGCGCATGCGGGCGATGATGGGGGAGGCGGGGGAGGAACGGATGCACGAGGCGCTGGGCCGCCGCTACGGCGGCTGCGCCGGCGGGGCGGGGGCGGGCTGGATCGCCTCGATGGCGGGGATGATGGACGGCCGGCGCGGCGGCTCCGGCCCCGGCATGATGGGCCGGGGGCGGCACTGGGATGGGGGCTCGAGCGGCGTGTCGACGGCGGCGCTGGTGGCGATCGTCGTCGCGGTCGCGGCAGCCGCGGCGGCGGCGACCCTCTGGCTGTCGCGGCGGCGGCCGAGTTCCTGACCGCGGCGTTCGCCGGGGCTGACCGTCCTGACCGCGGCGTTTGTCGGGGCCCCGGGGGCTGACCGCCGGTCACTGCCGGCTGCGTTTGACAAAATACCCCTGGGGGGTATAGTCGAGCGGGAGAAGGCAATCGAACCTGCGGAAGGAGAGGTCGCCATGGAGGCCACCGCGGCCGGACACCATCACCACCACGAGCTGCCGACCGAGGGGGCGGCGCTGACCGCGACGGCGATCTCGGCGACGATGCACTGCCTCGCCGGGTGCGCGATCGGGGAGATCGCCGGGATGGCTATCGGCACCGCGCTGGGCCTCTCGGGCCTGGCGACCGTCGCGCTCGCTGTCGGCCTCGCCTTCCTGTTCGGCTACTCGCTCACCAGCCTGCCGTTGCTGCGCGCCGGCTTCGCGCTGGGCACGGTGATCCCGATCGCGCTCGCCTCAGACACCCTCAGCATCGCGACGATGGAGGTGGTCGACAACCTGATCGTCGTCGCCGTGCCGGGGGCGATGGAGGCCGGTCTCGACAGCCTCCTGTTCTGGGGCAGCCTCAGCTTCGCGCTCGCCGTCGCCGCGGTCGTCACCGTGCCGTTGAACCGCCACCTGATCGCGCGCGGCAAGGGCCACGCCGCCGTCCACCGCACCGGCGTCCACGGCGGGCCGCCGGCGCGAGCGGTCGCGGCGGCCACGGTCGTTGCTTTCGCCTTCGGCGTGGTGGTGCTGGTGGCCGAGGCGCTCGCCTAGTCGGCTCCGGCAGCGCCGCCCACCCGGTGGCATCGGGCATCGGCCTTGGTCGCCGCCCTGGGCCGGTTCCGGCCCCACAACAGAAGACGCCCCGGCGGGGAGCC
>JBLNAC010000198.1:0-13889 GCA_050259155.1 Syntrophothermus sp. | reverse complement strand
CTTCGGCGCTGCGGCAATCCCGATCCCGGCCCGTGGCGGAGCACCGATGCCGCTGAGCGGCATCGCGCCTAGCCTGCCGGTGTGAGCGCTACGACGCACACGATGCCGGCCGCGGACGCGGCCTGGCTGCACATGGACCGGCCGACCAACCCGATGGTCGTCAACTCCTTGGTCCGCCTCGCCGAGACGCCGGACTACGGACGGGTTGCCGAGGTGATCGAGGAGCGGCTCGTCGCCCGCTTCCCCCGCTTCCGCCAGCGGGTCGTCGACCCGCCCGGACGCCCGCCGGCGTTCGAGGACGACCCCTTCTTCGACATCGAGAACCACCTGCACCGGCGGCCGCTGCCGGCGCCCGGCGACCGACGGGCGCTGGAGGGGATGGTGGGCGACCTGATCACGCCGCCGATCGACCCGGGGAAGCCGCTCTGGCACGCCTACCTGCTCGAGGGCTACGGAGACGGCGCGGCGGTCCTGTGGAGGATCCACCACAGCCTCGCCGACGGGATCGCGCTGGCGCAGGTGATGCTCTCCATCGCCGATGGCGCCGCGAGCCCGCCCCGCGTCGCGCCGCCGCGCCCGAGCGAGGAGCGCGGCGCGCTCGACCGCGTCGCGTCCGCACCCGGCCGCGCGGCCTCCGTCGCGCGCGCGGTGGCCGGCGCCGCGATCCACGAGGGCGCCACGGCCCTCGCCCACCCCGCTCGCCTGCGCGAGCTCGCGGGCGGCGCCCGCCGCGACGCCTCGACCGTCGCCAAGCTCGTCGCCTCCCCCGCCGACGCGCCGTCGGCGCTGCGCCAGGGCCTCTCCGGCACCCGCCGCGTCGCCTGGACCGACCCCTTCCCGCTGGCGCGGGTCAAGGACGGCGGCCACCGCCTGCGGGTCACCGTCAACGACATGCTGATGACGGCGCTGGCGGCGACGCTGGCCGAGGTGATGAGCGCGGACGGCGGCGCGCCGGAAGAGATCCACGCGATGGTGCCGGTCAACCTGCGCCCGCCCGACCGGCCGATCTCCTCCGATCTCGGCAACGACTTCGCCCTCGTCCTGCTCGAACTGCCGACCGGGGAGCTGCGTCCGGCGGAGCGGCTGCGGCAGATCAACAGCCGCATGAACGCGCTCAAGGACTCGCACGAGGCGCCGATCGCCTTCGGCCTCCTCAACGCGCTCGGGATGAGCCCGCCCTGGGTCGAGGACCGGGTGATCGAGTTCTTCACCGACAAAGCGAGCATGGTCGTCACCAACGTCCCCGGCCCGGCCGAGCGGCTTGAGTTCGCCGGCGCGCCGATCGACGGGGTGCTCGTCTGGGCGCCCTGCTCGGGCAGCCTGGGGCTCACCGTCAGCATCTTCAGCTACGCCGGCGAGGTCAGCGTCGGCTTCATGGCCGACACGGCGCTGCTCGAGGACCCGGAGCCGCTGGCGCGCACCTTCGAGGCCGAGCTCGACCGGCTCTGTCCCTGACCCCGCCGCGCGGTAGGGTGGCGCGATGGCGGGGGTCGCGCTTTCGTGGAGCGGCGGCAAGGACTCGGCGTTGGCGCTGCGGGCGCTGCGGGAGGACCCGGCGACCGAGCCGGTCGCGCTGCTGACGACCTTCTCGGAGGACTCCGACCGGGTCACCGTGCACGGGGTGCGGCGCGAGCTGGTGCGGGCGCAGGCGCGCGCCACGGGGCTTCCGCTGGTCGAGGTCTCGCTGCCCTTCCCCTGCTCCGCCGCGACCTACGGGCAGCGGATGGAGCGGGCGCTCCTCTCCCCGCCCCTGGACGGGGTGGAGACGATGGCCTTCGCCGACCTCTTCCTCGCCGACGTCCGCGCCTACCGCGAGGAGCGGCTCGCAAGCGTCGGGCGGCGCGCGCTGTTCCCGCTCTGGGGTCGCGACACGGCCGCGCTCGCCCGCGAGTTCGTCGAAGCCGGCTTCGAGGCGACCCTCGTCTCGGTCGACCCGTCGCAGCTCGACCCCTACTTCGTCGGCCGCGAGCTCGACCGCCGGCTGCTCGCCGACCTGCCGCCCGGCGTCGACCCCTGCGGCGAGAACGGCGAGTTCCACACCTTCGTCCATGCCGGCCCCGTCTTCGACGCCCCGATCCCGTTCGAGCGCGGCGAGGCCGAGATGCGCGGCGGCTTCGCCTTCCAGGACCTTCTCCCGGCCGGCCGCGCTCCTCTAAGCTGGCCGGGAGCGATGGGGCTCGCTCCCTCATAGCCGCGGCTCCGGCCGCTGATGGCTCCTATCCGACGTCCATCGACGCTGATAGGAGCCACCCCGAGAGATGCGACTTCCCCACTTCGACCGCAGGGAGCTGGCGGCGATCTACGCCGGGGGCATGGTCGGCGCCCTGGCGCGGGTCGGCCTGGCGCAGGCGGTGCCGCACTCGGCCGCGACCTGGCCCTGGGCGACGTTTCTCGCCAACCTCGCCGGCGCCGCCGCCCTCGGGTACCTCGTCACGCGGCTGACGGAGCGGCTGCCGCCGTCGAGCTACCGGCGGCCGTTCCTGGGCACCGGCTTCTGCGGCGCCCTCACCACCTTCTCGACCCTGCAGCTGGAGCTGTTCGAGATGCTCGAAGCCGGCCACGCCGGGCTCGCCGCCGGCTACGCGGCCGCGACCCTCCTCGGCGGCTTCGCCTGCGTCCACCTGGCGACCGCGGCGGTGCGCCGGACGAGGCTGCTGCGGTGAGCGCCGCCGCCTGGATCGGGGTCGCCCTGATCGGCGGCGCGGCGGCCCTCGGGCGCTTCGCGCTGGACGCCGCCGTCTCCGAGCGCTGGAACGGCAACTTCCCGGCCGGAACGCTGGCGGTCAACCTGAGCGGCGCCTTCGCCCTCGGCCTCCTCGCCGGCGCGGCCCTCCACGGAACCGCCCTCACCCTCCTCGCCGGCGGCGGCCTCGGCTCCTACACGACCTTCTCCACCTGGATGCTCGAGTCCCATCGGGCCGGGGAGGCGGGCGACGCCCCTACGCTCTGGCTCAACCTCGCGCTCTCGCTCGTGATCGGCCTGGCGGCCCTCGCGCTGGGACGCTGGCTCGGGGGGGCGCTGTGACAGCCGCGGCCGGCGCCGAGGCCCTGAAGCTCGGCTTCTACTTCGGCGAGCACGACCGCCACCGAGGGCGCTTCCTCTCCGAGACCGCGCTCGACCTCTTCGCGCGCCACCGGCTGGCGGCCGGCGTGCTGCTGCGCGGCGCGGAGGGCTTCGGCGCCGCGCAGCTGCTGCAGACCGACCGCCTCCTGTCGCTGTCGGAGGATCTGCCCCTCGTCGCGCTGGCGGTCGGCGATCCCGCCGCGGTCGAGGCCTGCGCCGGGGAGCTGCGCGAGGCCGCGGACGGAGGGTTGCTGACCCTGGAGCGGGCCCGGCTCCACGGCCCGGTGCGGCGGACCGCGCACGAGCCGCACGAGGAGGTGAAGCTGACCGTCTACTGCGGCCGCGGCGCCCGCCGCGACGGGGCGCCGGAGCACGTGGGCGTCGTCGCCGCGCTCCACCGCCGCGGGGTCGCCGGCGCGACGGCGCTGGTCGGCGTCGACGGGGCCGCCTCGGGCCGCCGCCTGCGGGCGCGCTTCTTCGCTCGCAACGAGCGGGTGCCGGCCCTGGTCGTCGCGGTCGGCGAGCGGGAGCGGATCGCCGCCGCTCTCGCCGACCTCGAGCGGGGGGGACAGCGGCCGACGGCGACCCTGGAGGCAGTCCGCGTCCTTCGTCGCGACGGCGCCGCGCTGGCTGCTCCCGCGGACCGGTCCGGGGTCCGGGGCACGAGGCTCACCGTCTACTGCTCTGAGCGCTCCGAGCACCGGGGACGGCCGCTCTACCTCGAGCTGATCCGCCGCCTGCGCGCCGAGGGGGCCGCGGGCGCGACGGCCCTGCGCGGGGTCTGGGGCTATCACGGCGACCACGCCCCGCACGGCGACCGGCTGCTCTCGCTGCGCCGCCACGTGCCGATCGTCGTCACCGTGATCGACGACGCCGCACGCGCCGGGCGCTGGCTGGATATCGCCGCCGAGCTGACCGACGAGACCGGCCTGCTCACGGTCGAGCGGGTACCCCGCATGGTCACCCTGGAGTAGGTCGCGGCCCGTCCGGGGGCGCCGATCTGGCTGTCCGCGGCCGTCTCTACCTTGGAACGAGATGGCTGAGCAGACGCAGATGGAGAGCCTGGCGCTGACCGAGCTCGAGGCGGCGGCGACCGGGCTGGAAGCGGGTCCTGAGCAGGGCCCGGAGGTCGAGCCCGGGGCCGCGTCCCGCGTCTCGCTCGCGGAGTGCGAGGGGGGGCAGCGGGTGAGCGGCGTCTTCGCCGTCCGCGAGCGGGAGCTGCGACGCAAGCGCAACGGCGAGCCCTGGCTGCGGCTGTTGGTCGGAGACGCCAGCGGCAGCGCCGAGGCGGTCTCGTGGGATGCGGCGGAGGAGCTGTACGAGCTGGCGGTTCCCGGTGCGCCGGTCTACATCGCCGGCGTCTTCGAGGTCAGCGAGCGCTGGGGCTCGAAGATCAAGATCGCCAGCCTGCGCGCGGCCGAGGACGGCGAGTACGAGGAGGCCGAGCTGGCCGTCGCCTCCGAGGTCTCGCCGGCGCGGCTCGAGGCCGACCTCCGCGACCTGCTCGAGACGGTCCAGAACCCAGAGCTCCGCGAGCTGCTCGACGTCTTCTTCGGGCCGGCATCGCCGACCTGGGCCCGCTTCCGCGTCGCCCCCGCGGCGAAGACCTATCACCAGGCCTACCGCCACGGCCTGCTCGAGCACACCCTCTCCGTAGCCCAGGCGGTCTCCGCCGCCGCCAACTTCTTCCCCGGCATCGACCGCGACGTCGCCGTCGCCGGCGCGCTGCTGCACGACATCGGCAAGACGGTCGCCTACAACGACGACCCGCTGGCGATCGACCTCACCGACGCCGGCCGCCTCCAGGGGGAGATCCCGCTCGGCTACTACGCCGTGCGCCGCGCGATCGAGGAGATCCCGGGCTTCGACCCCCACCTTGCCCAGTGCGTCCTCCACATCATCCTCAGCCACCACGGCTCGCTCGAGCACGGCTCGCCGGTCGTCCCCGCCACCCGCGAGGCGGTCCTGGTCCACATGATCGACAACCTCGGCGGCCGCCTCGGCTCGTTCGACCGCCTCGAGCGCCAGCTTCCCGCCGGCGAGTCCTGGTCGGGCTTCGACCGCGCCCTCTCGGGCTCGGCCTACTTCGCCTCCCGCGCCGCCTGAGCGCCCTCAGAACCGCGCCGTGCAGCGCTGGATCCGCTGGACGTCGCCGTTCGAGCGTTCGATGCAGCGGATCAGCTTCTTCGGGCCCCCCTTCTTCTTCGCGGTGTTGAAGGAGCGCTCGATCTGGACTTCGACCTGCCGGTTGACGTCTTCGAGCGTTTTCGAGACGTCCTCCATGCCGCTGCTCTTGAGCGACTGCTCGAGGGTGCTGTTGGTCGTCTTGATCGCGTCGTCGGCCGTCTTCAGGACGGGCTTGAGGATGAGCAGGTAGACCGCGGCGAGGATCCCGACCGTGACCGCCAGCCGGATGACGCCGGAGGTCAGGTTTCCGAAGAGGTTGCGCAGGATGTCCATGGCGTCGGTCGCAGACTATCCTGCGCACCGTGGCGAAGGACACCGAGAAGCTGATCCGCCAGCTCTCGCTGATCTCGTTCCTGATGGCCCAGGGGAGGCCGGTGTCGGCGCTCGAGATCAAGCGCGAGGTCGAGGGATACAGCGACATGAACGACGACGCCTTCGCGCGCCGGTTCTACGCGGACCGGGCCGAGCTGGAGAGCCTCGGCATCGTGCTCGGGGTCGAGAAACCGGGCGAGGGCTTCTTCGAGGCCGAGCTCTACTCGCTGCCGCCGGAGAACTTCTACCTCGACGCGATCGAGTTCTCCGACGACGAGCTGGCGGCGCTGAGCACCGCGCTGCTGCTGCTGACCGACGGCGGCTTCGCCTACGCCGAGCCGCTGCGGCTGGCGCTGCAACAGGTCGCCTGGGGCCATCCGAACCCGCTTAACGAGGGCGAGCGGGCGCCGGTCGAGATGGCGATGACGGCGTCCGCCGGCGGCCGTGACCTCTCCCAGCGGCTGTCCAAGATCGAGACCGCGATCAGCCGCCGCAAGACGATCGAGTTCACCTACTACACGATGGAGCGGGGCGAGACCGAGAAGCGCAAGGTCGACCCCTACCACCTCGTCTTCCGCAACGGGCAGTTCTACCTGATCGGCCACTCCCACGAGCGCGGCGCGGTGCGCGTCTTCCGCCTCTCGCGGATCCAGGGCAAGGTCGGCTATGCGTCCAAGGCCGAGCACGACTTCTCGCCGCCGGAGGACTTCGACCGCCGCGACTACGGCAGCCGCGCCGACTGGCAGCTGGGCGAGATCAGGGGCCGGGCGGAGATCTTCATCAGGGAGCGGATCGCCTGGCTGATCGAGCGCGACTTCGGCGCCTACGGCGAGCTGAGGCCAGCGAGGAAGTCAGACGGGGCGCCCGGCAAGGGCCGCGTCTTCGAGACCGACTACGCCTCGCACCGCGAGCTGATCGCCTGGGTGCTGCGCTGGCGCGCCAACGCCAGCGTCCTCGCCCCCGACGACCTGCGCGAGGAGGCCGAGAGCCGCCTGGCTCTGCTGCGCCGGCGTCACGAGAACGGCTTCGAGCCCGCCGCCGTCGTCGACCGGCCGCTGCGCGAGCAGCCCCGCCGCACGCGCTCCAACGGCCGCGGCGAGGCGGCGATCCGGCCCGAGCGCTTCGCCCGCCTCGTCACCCTCGCCGGGCTCCTGATCGAAGCGGCGAAACGGGGCGAGCGGCTGCAGGTCGCCGATCTGCGCCGGCGCCTGGAGCTGACCGTCGACGAGCTGCGCGAGGACGTCGAGCTGCTCAACGTCGTCAACTTCGGCGGCGGCACCTACGTCCTCTACGCCGAATTCGTCGGCGACGAGATCGAGGTCGACTCCGAGCCCTACGGCGACAACTTCGCCCGCCCGGCGCGCCTGCTGCCGCTGGAGGCGAAGGCGCTGGTGGCCGCGATCGACCTCTTCGGCGACCACCTGCCCCAGTCAGACCTGCAGAGCGCGCGCGAGAAGATCGTCAGGGCGCTGGGCCACGATCCCTCCGAGGAGGGCCTCGAGATCGCTGCCTCCGGCGGCGGCGACGCCGAGGTGGCGCGGCGCGTCAACGACGCGATCGCCTCCAGCCGGGTCCTCGAGCTGTCCTACTACAAGGAGAACGAGGACCAGTTCACCGACCGCCGTGTCGAGCCCTACCGGCTCGAGAACGGGCGCGAGGGCTGGTACGTAGAGTGCTACGACCTGAACAAGGGCGGCGTCCGCCACTTCAAGCTCGACCGGATCAAGGAGGCGCGGGTCTCCGAGGAGAGCTTCGAGCCGCGTCCGGAGGTCGAGGAGCTGGCCGGCGTCGAGGGGTGGATGACCCACGGCGAGGTGCCCACCGCCCAGGTCGCCCGCGTCTGGGTCTCTCCCGAGCGCGCGCGCTGGCTGCGCGAGGAGCGAACCGTGGTCGAGGAGCTCGCCGACGGCGCCGTCGTCGTCGAGCTGCCCTACGCCGGCAAGCCGTGGCTGGTGCGGGAGATCCTCCGCGGCGCCGGCGACCTGGTCGTGCTCGAGCCGCAGGACGCGCGCGAGGCGATCGCCAAAGAGGTCTCCGGCTGAGGCCCGCGATCGAGTCTGACCTCGACGCAGATGTCGAGCCCTACCTTGACCGCAGAAGATCGTCGAGTCTGACGTTGACCACGAAATAGGGGGCGAATGCAGGATTCGACCGCCGAACCCGCTCCCGGCCACCCCGAGGTGGCGAGGATCGTCGCGCCCAACCCGGGTCCGATGACGCTGGAAGGGACCAACACCTACCTGGTCGGCTCCGACCCCTGCGTCGTCATCGACCCCGGCTCCGAGGACCCGGCGCACCTCGAGGCGATCCGGGCCGCCGCCGCCGAGCGAGGCGGCATCGGGCGCGTACTCCTCACCCACTCCCACGCCGACCACACCGCCGGCGCCGAGGAGCTGGAGGTGGAGGTCGTCCTCCCCGAGCACGGCGAGGAGCACTTCGGCCTGCTGGCGGTGGCGACGCCGGGCCACGCCGCCGACCACGTCGCCTTCATCGCCGGCGGCGTCTGCTTCAGCGGCGACCTCGTGCTCGGCCTCGGCTCGACGATCGTCCCGCCCGGCGGCGGCGCCCTCGCCGCCTACATGGACTCGCTCGCCCTCCTGCAGGCGCACGACCTCGACCTGATCGCGCCCGGCCACGGCCCTTGGATCACCGACCCGGCCGCGAAGCTGGCCGAGTACGTCGAGCACCGCAGCTCGCGCGAGCGGCGCCTGCTCGCCGCCCTGGACGCCGGCGAGCGCTCCCGCGCCGAGCTGCTGGCGACCGTCTGGGACGACGTCCCGCTGGAGCTGCTGCCGATGGCGGCGATGGCGATGGAGGCCCACCTCGAGAAGCTCGAGGAAGAGGGCCGGCTGCCGGGCGACCTGCGCGAGTGATCGGCGGCGCGCGGCGGGGCGTCGGGCATAATCGGCCGATGGGGAGGTCGAGGACTCACACCGCGGCCCGAGCGGGGCTGATCGCAGGGGTCGCCGGGACCGGGCTGCTGACCGCGGCCGCCGCGGCCGCCTGGCACCGCCTTGCGCGCAGGCCGCTGCCGCAGGTGCGCGGCATGATCCGCCTCGAGGGGCTGCACGGCGCCGTCCGCATCCGGCGCGACCGCTGGGGCGTGCCCCACATCGACGCCGACGACCGGCGCGACCTCCACTTCGCCCAGGGCTTCTGCCACGGCCAGGACCGCCTCTGGCAGATGGCGTTCTACCGGCGGGTCGCCGAAGGCCGGGTCGCGGAGTTCGCCGGCCCCGACGCGCTCGCCGTCGACCGGCTGATGCGCACGCTCGGCATCCACCGCGCCGCCGCCCGCGAGGCCGAGGCGGCCGAGCCGGAGCTGCGCGAGACGCTCGGGCAGGTCTGCGCCGGCGTCAACGCCGCCGCCGCTGTCGCCCGCGCCCGGCCGCTGGAGATGCAGCTGCTGCGGCTGGAGTGGGAGCCGTGGCGGCCGGTGGACATGCTCAGCCTCGGGAAGCTGCTCGCCTTCGGGCTCTCGACCAACTGGGAGCGGGAGCTGCTGCGGGCCGACATGGTGCGCGAGCTGGGTCCCGAGCTGACTGCTCGCCTGGACCCCGCCTACCCCGCCGGCAACCCCGTCGTGACCGGCGAAGCGTGGAGCGGGGACGGGCTGTCGCTGGTCGAGCAGATCGACGCGGTGCGGCGCTCGATCGGCCTAGCCACCGAGGCCAGCGGCTCCAACAACTGGGCCGTCAGCGGCGCCCTCTCGGCGTCCGGCACGCCGCTGATCGCCGGCGACCCGCACCTGCCGCCGAGCATGCCCGGGATCTGGTACGAGGTGAGCATGCGGCACGGCGAGCGGTTCGTCCGCGGCGCCTCGCTGCCGGGCATGCCCGCCGTCTACATGGGCCACAACAACGACGTCTGCTGGACCGTGACCAACGTGATGGGCGACGTCCAGGACCTCTTCGTCGAGCGGATCGAGGGTGACCGCTACCTGTTCGAGGACGAGTGGCGCCCGCTGCAGAGCGTGCGCGAGGAGATCCTCGTCAGGGGCCGCGAGGAGCCGGTCGCGCTCGAGATCCGCAGCACCCACCACGGCCCGATCGTCAACCAGGTGCTCGGCGCCGACGACTCCGAGCCGCTGGCGCTGGCGTGGCAGGCGCTCTCCGAACCGACGATCTTCGCCTCGGTCGACGAGATGCTCGACACGACCTCCGGCCGGGAGCTGATCGAGCGCTTCGCCCGCCACACCTCGCCGCCGTCGAACATCGTCTGGGCCGACCGCGGCGGCTCGATCGGCTACAAGCTGATCGGCCGCCTGCCGATCCGCCGCGGCGGCTGCCCGGACCTGCCGAAGCCGGGCTGGACGGGCGAGTACGAGTGGGAGGGAACGATCCCTTACGAGGAGCTGCCGGAGGTCGTCGACCCCGAGTGCGGCTATCTCGTCACCGCCAACAACCGGATCGTCGGCGACGAGTACCCCCACCACATCACCAGCGAGTGGCTGGACGGCTACCGCGCGAAGCGGATCGAGGAGCTGCTCCGGGCCGGCGACCAACACGACCTGCAGAGCTTCGAGTCGATCCAGACCGATGTCCTCTCGCTGCCGGGGCTCGAGGCGGCGCGGCGGCTGGCCCGCCTGCACCCCTCGGGACAGCGCGAGCGAAGCGCGATCGAGCGGCTGCGCAGCTGGGACGGCTTCCTCGACCCCGAGACCATCGCCGGGACGATCTACCAGGCCTTCCTGCTGCGCCTGGGACGGGAGGTCGCGCGGGCGGCGATCGGCGATCGCGATCTCTGCGAGCGCTGGCTCGACCGCGCCGACAACGGCTTCACCGCGCACACCACCTCCCCCTGGCGCTGGCATTCCCACCTGATGGCCCTTTGGGAGGAGGCCGACGAGGAGCTGATCGGCCGCGACTGGGACGGGCTGGCGCTGGAGGTGCTGGCGGGCGCCCTCGACGACCTCGAGGAGCGCTTCGGCCCCGATCCCGAGGGCTGGCGCTGGGGCCGCGTCCACGAGATGGAGTTCCCGCACCCGCTCGGCGGCGCCAACCCGGTGCTGCGGAGGGTCTTCAACCGCCGCCTTCGGGCCGGCGGCGCGCAGGAGACGGTGAGCCAGGTCGCCTACGACCCCAACGACCCCTACCGCGCCGTCTGGGCGCCGAGCTGGCGCATGGTCGCCGATCCGACCGACCCCGACCGCGCCCGCTGGCAGATGTTCACCGGCCAGTCCGGGCACCCCGGCAGCCCGCACTACGACGACCTGCAGCGCGACTGGCTGCAGGGACGCACGCAGGCGATGTGCGGCGAAGGCCCTTGGTCTGAGCTTGAGCTCCTACCGGGCTACTTCGCCGCCCACCGCCACGGCCTCCCACCGGCCTCTGAAACCCCCGAGACGGAAGTATAGGAATTCTGCCGCGACCTTGCATGAGAACCGTCTGACGCGGCCCCAGGTCCCTCGGTCGCGCGGAGGCGGCGGCCCAGCGGCTAACGTTGCGCCGGTGAGCCGGCGAGCGCAGATCGTCCTCAGCGACAGCGAGGTGGACGAGCTGCTGCGGAGCCAGCGGATCGCCGTCGTCTCCAGCCTCGGCCCGCGCGGCTGGCCGCACTCGATGCCGCTCTGGTACGTCCCGCGGGACGGCGAGGTCTGGATCTGGACCTACGCGAAGTCGCAGAAGGTGCGCAACCTCGAACGGGACCCGCGGGCGACGGTGCTGGTCGAGACGGGGCACGACTACGGCGAGCTGCGCGGGGTCATGTTCGAGGCCGAGGCTCACCTGCACCGCGAGCCGGAGACCGTCCTCGGCTTCGCCGAGGAGCTGACGCTGCGCTACGCCGAGGGCCTCGACTCCGTCGACGGCGAGGTCCGGGAGATGCTCCAGCGCCAGGTCTCGAAGCGGGTCGCGATCCGCTTCGAGCCACTGCGCACCGCCAGCTGGGACCACCGCAAGCTCGGCGGCGGCTACTGAGGCTTGACAGAACCGCTACATCGACGGGCTCCTACTGTTGGACGATCGGTGGACCCGCTAGCCTCCGCGATCCTTTGAGCCGTCGCCTCTCAGCCCTCCTCGCCCTCGTCTGCCTGGGCGGCGCCGTCGCCGCCACGCCGGGCGCGAGCGCCCGGCCGCTGCCGACGCCTCCTCCGGGGTTCTTCGGGATCGCGCCCCAGGCGGGCCTGACCGTCGCCGACGTCAGCTACATGAAGGCCGGGGGGATCGAATCGATCCGCTGGCCGCTCTCCTGGTCCTCGATCCAGCCGACGCGGAAGGGCGGCTACGACTGGAGCGGCTTCGACCAGGCGGTCGAAGTGGCGGCCCGCGCCGGCCTCTCGATCCTCCCCTCGATCAACTCGACCCCGCGCTGGGTGGCGGCGAAGGAAACGACGATGCCGATCGACACCGCCCGGCAGCGGGCGGCGTGGACGGCGTTCCTGCGGGCCGCGGTCGAACGCTACGGGCCGGGCGGCGAATTCTGGACCGAACGCGGGCAGGAACGCAGGATCGAAGGGCCCGAAGGCGTCACCTACGTGCCGGCGATCCCCGCGGCCGAGCCGATCCGGGCCTGGCAGATCTGGAACGAGTCGAACTTCTTCTACTTCGCCTACCCGGTCTCGCCGAGCCGGTACGGGAAGCTGGTGACGATCTCCAGCCAGGCGATCAAATCGGTCAGCCCGGGCGCCAGGGTGATCCTCTCCGGGCTCTTCGGGAAGCCGACCGCGGGGGGGAGGCGGGGGATGCCGGCAGCCACCTTCCTCCGGCAGCTCTACCGCTACCCGGGGATCAAGAGCCGCTTCGACGGCGTCTCGCTGCACCCCTACGCCGTCGACAGCGAAATGCTGGAAGAACTGGTCGAAGAATTCCACGAAGTCCTGGTCGAAAATCACGACCGGCCGGCGTTCTACATAACCGAGATGGGTTGGGGGTCTCAGAGCAACTTCCAGCACGACGCCTTCGAGCAGGGACCCCAGGGCCAGGCCAGGGAGCTGCGCTCCTCCTACGAATTTCTCCTCGCCAACCAGCGCCGGCTGAACCTCCGCGGGGTCTACTGGTTCTCCTGGCGCGACCTCGCCGGCAGCTGCGACTTCTGCGACTCGGTCGGGTTCTTCCGCGAAGGGAAGCGCTTCCAGCCCAAGCCGGCCTGGCGCGTTTTCGTCCGCCTCAGCGGCGGGCGACCGCGACCCTAGGACCCGGGGCGCCGGAGAGGCACCCGCTCCGGCCTGATCCGCAGCACCCGCGAGGTCGCCGCCGAGAAAGTCGCGTCGGCGCCGATCTTCGCCCGGAAGCCCGAGCGCCGGCGGACCCGCGGCAGGAAGCGGGCGGTGCAGGCTCGGCTGAGGCGCCGGTGGCCGAGCGGGCGGCGGCCCCGGAAGAGCCTGATCCTCTCTCCCTGGCGGCCGGCGCAGGGCGATACCCACACGGTCAGCAGCGCGCGGCCGCCGCGCCTGACGCGACGGCTGACGGCGCGGATCCCGGCGAAGGAGGAGCGCAGCGGGGGATTGCAGCCCTGGGGCCCGCCTTCGACCAGGCGCGAGACCTGGCCGAGATCCGAGACCGTGTAGAGGCGGCCGCACGAGTCCTCGCCGAAGGACACGAGCTGCGGGACGACGACCCTCTCCGAGCGGTCGCCGGACCCGCTCGGGACCGAGATCGAGCGCACCTCGCCCGTGCAGAAGTCCCCGTACAGGTAGCGGCCGGCGAGCTCGGGCAGGCCGGGATTGCGCGCGACGTAGCCGCCGATGATCGCGCAGCCCATCGCGTCCCCGCTCGGCGCGCCTTCGTGCGGGTACTCGAAGATCGGGGCGACGAACCCGCCGGGCGGCGCGGTTTCGCACTCGGGGTCCCTGGTTGCTTCAGGGCCGGGGAGCGTCCCCTCGAGGCAGTTCCAGCCGTAGTCCGCGCCGCCGCCGCGGCCGGGGGCCGGCGCGTAGTCGACCTCCTCCCGCCTGGCCTGGCCGACGTCGCCGATCGCGATCGCGCCGGTCGCGCGGTCGAACGAGAAGCGGTAGGGGTTGCGCAGCCCGTAGCTCCAGATCGCGTCGAAGGGCGGCGGTGCCTTCGGGAAGGGATTGCCGGCGGGGACGGTGTAGGGAAGGACCCCTTCCTGGTCGGGGTCGATGCGGAGGATCTTGCCGAGCAGGCTGGAGAGGCTCTGCGCGTTGTGGTGCGAGTCGTTGGCGCCGCCGCCGTCGCCGGTCGAGATGAAGAGGTCCCCTTCCGGCCCGAACTGCAGCTGCCCTCCGTAGTGGTTGCTGGCTTCCGGGTGTGGGATGGAGAGCAGCACGCGGAGGGTCGAGGAGGGGGCGTGGTCGCCGCTGGCGACCAGTTCGGCGACGTGGATTTCCCCGGCCTCCCCGCTCCCTGCGACTTCGTTCGTGTAG
>JBLNAC010000197.1:0-6716 GCA_050259155.1 Syntrophothermus sp. | reverse complement strand
CGCGCATCAAGGCGCCGTCGGTGTCGGCAGCCGTCAGCAGGAAGCGCATGCGCTGGCCGGTCCGGGGGTTGGCTATTTCGCGCGGGTGCGATGACATCGGGCCCCACCTCCCTTAGAGTGTGGTCATTAGGTAGCCTAAGCTTAGGCAGCAGAAGTATCTCGTGTCAACGTCACCGCCACCGCGCCTCCATCTCGGCCAGCTGCTGGTCCAGCTCACGCGCCTGTTCCAGGGCGAGCTGTTCGCCGGTCTGGTCGCCTCGGGCCTCATCGACGCGCGGGTCCCGCACACGCACGTGACGGCCTACATCAAGGCCGACGGCTCCCGCCTCACCGAGCTTGCGGAACAGGCGCGCATGACGCTGCCCGCGATGTCAGAGCTCGTCGACGATCTGCAGAGGCTCGGCATCGTCGAACGCCGCCCGGATCCGCGCGACCGGCGAGCGAAGCTCATCTGCCTCACCGACGCGGGTTGGGAGGCCATGCGCACTGCGCGCGAAATCATCGCCGGCATCGAAGCCGACTGGGCACGGCGCGTGGGCGCGGACCGCTTCGAGGCGACGGCACAGACCCTGGACGAGCTGCTGCGCGCCCTCCGCGGGCCCGAGACCTGAGTTCCTTCCCCTGCTTCATCCGGGCCCAGCTACCAGCGCGTCCCTGAGGCTCCCGAGGTCAAGGGACGGCGCACTCCAGTGCCACGTCTGGCCCACGCCACGCGTGGCTCGGGGATGCGTGGCGCGCGGTGCCGGCGCCGGGCCCCATCTTGAGCCGCCGCCCCACGGGATCGACTCCCTCAGGTCAGCGTTTGAGCACGAGCTTCGCGCTCGTGACCCGTCCCTTCTTGACCGTGCTGTTGGCCCAGACGCGGACCTTCCGGTGCTTGCGCATCAGGGCGCGGCCCGCTTTGTTCAACTTGACCTTGACGGTTGCTGTCTTGCCCTTCGGGATCTTGAAGCTGGCGCTGCCGAAGGTGACGGTTCTACGGGCGGCCGCCGCAGCCCTCGCCGCCCCCGGAGCTTTGGCGTTCTGGAGCCGGAGCTGCCCGGCGCAGTTCCCGAGCAGGCAGGCGAGCTGCACCCGCGCCACGTTCCTTCGCACCCAGGCGAACTCCCTGGCGAGGTCGACCGAGGCGTTTCCGCCGCTCCCGGCCGGGGTGTAGCTCCAGTCGGCGTTGAACAGCACGACGTATCGACCGGGGCCGCCGGGCATGCAGTATGAGTTGCCGCGCTGCACCGCGGGCCAGCAGGCGCCGGCCGTCGACGTGATGTTGAAGCCGCCCACCGCCGGGGCGGCCGGAATCGGCACCCCGGCCTGGAGCACCGACAGCGCGAGGTTGTCGAACAGGTCCTGGTTGCTCTGGAAGTCGCGCACGTTCTCGACCGGCTCGTTGAGCGTGACCGTCGTGATCGAGTTCGGCGTCGGGGTGAAGACCGGACCCGCGGGCCGCCAGACGCAGCAGAGGAGCTGATGGCCGGGTTCCTTGTTGCGGTCCAGCTGTGCGCGCCCGACGGCGAACTGCATCGGGCCCGTGATGTTCCCCACGCGCACCCGGGCGCGGGTGATCACGCCTTTCCCCAGCGGCACGATGTCGTTTTCGGTTTCGCTGACGGTGCTGTACCAGGTGCAGGTGTCGGCGAAGGTCGGGACGCCGTACGGGGGCAGGGTCGTGCAGTCGACCATGCCGTTGTCGGGGGCGCGATTGAGGTTGGCGCCGAAAGTCGTGGCGCTCGCCTGGACGGGGACGAGCGCCGCCAGGGCCAGCAAGCAGCTGAGGGCGAGACCGCAGCGACGCATGGGGAGAGGCTTTCAGCGCCGAGCCGGGCGGAACAGCGCACAAACCCGCACGTCAGCCTGCGCACAATCCGCAGAAGGTCGCGCCTTTCGATCGATTCAGCCCGCCGCCGTCGGGAGCCCGCCGGCGGGCGTCGCCGCGACGGGGCGCTCCTGGGCGAGGATCGGCGACGGCTTGAAGCCCTTGAAGGTCAGGTAGATGCCGAGCGAGGCCTCCCAGGCGATCTCCGGGATGGTCGCGATGCCCTGGGCCGCAGAGCCTTCGTCGATGGCGCCGAGGGCGACCGCGATCCCGGAGGCGCAGACCAGCGGGCCGCCGATCAGGCCGAGCATCGCCATGCGCCGGGGCACCAGTCCGGAGCTGTACATCAGGTAGCCGAGCAGCAGCCCGTTGCCGATGCCGACGACGAAGCCGGGGCCGAGCACGAAGGTCCAGTCGTGCACCGCGACGAGCGATTCGCCCGCCAGCTCGAGCGTGCCTGGCGCCGCCGTCGCATCCTGCCGCAGGGTGAGGACGGCGAGGAGGCTGACGATCCCGACTGCGATGAAGGTGCACTCGACGATCCGAGCGGCGACGTAGCCGAGGGCGGCGCTCTCGTTCTGGCGCCTGAGGACCGGGTAGAGCACCACAGCCGTGCCGATGTTGGCGACGATCAGCAGCAGCTCGAAAACCGCCCCCAGGGCCACCCTGGTGTCGGCTCCGGCGCCGAGCACGTAGCCGGGATCGTCCAGGACGGGTTCGTAGAGCAGGACCGCGGCGATCGCGGTGACGAAGGTGGCGATGAACAGCACGCCCGCGACGAGCGCGGTCCTCCTATTCGAATCCATGGCTTCCTCTCCCTTTCCGCGGAGCCACCCGCTCCGCGACGTCGTTGAGAATCCTGGCGAGCGTCTCGAGCTCCGCGGCATCCACGTCGCGCAGGGCGGGCGGCGGGGTGCGGAGGATGGCTTCTGCCTTGCGCGCCACCGCCCTGCCCTGGCGCGTCGCCTCGACCAGCCTGGTCCGCCGATCCCGCGGGTCGGGCCGGCGGCGCACCAGTCCCTCGGCTTCGAGCCGATCGACCAGGACGGTCGCGTTCGATGGGTCGATGTCCAGCGCCGCCGCGAGCTCGCTCATCGGCATCGGCCGGCGTGCCACGCGGCGGACGGCCCTGGCGCGGCTGAAGCTGATGCCGAGCGCGTCGGAGACGCGCCGGCGCCGGTCCTGATCGAGGACGAGGTCCGACATCAGCAGCCAGACCTCGGCCGCGACGTCGTGCTCGGAGTGGCTGTCGAAGGATGGATTCATGCGCCGAGGCTATGCCGTCAGGGCTTCCGGGTTGAGCTCGGCGGCCGTCCGGCGGGCCGAGGCCCTCGCGCGGCAGGTGGTCGCCAGGAACCCGAGCAGGAGCACGACCACGCCCAGGCCGGCCAGCGTCCACCAGGCCGCGTCGGCGGCCGCGGGCAGGCCGGTGCCGGCGGCGACGATGGCTCCGACGACCGCGACGCCGAGGGTTTGGCCGAACTGCCGCGAGGTGGTCGCGATCGCCGAGGCGACGCCGGCCTGCTCGCGCGGCATCCCCGACACGGCGGCGTTCGTGATCGGCGCGTTGACGAAGCCGAAGCCGGTTCCGAAGACGGCGTAGGCCGCCGCCAGCCAGAGCAGCGACGTCTCGGCGGTCACTCCGGTCAGCATCGCGCAGGCGACGAAGGTGCAGACGCCGGCGACCGCGAGCGGCAGCCGCGGGCCGCGGCTGCCGACGAGGCGGCCGGAGAGCGGCGACGCGAGCATCATCGTCACCGCCATCGGAGTCGTGGCCAGCCCGGCCTGCACCGGGGAGAGTCCGCGCACGTCCTGCAGATAGAGCGTGTTCAGGAGCAGGAAGCCGCCGAACGCGGCCAACGCCGCGACCGAGATGACGATCGCCGAGGCGAAGGGAGCCGACCGGAAGAAGCGCGGATCGACCAGCGGCTCGCGTCGCCGGGGCTCGTGGGCCAGCAGCGCCGCCAGCGCCAGGGCGGCCGTCGCGAACGCTCCGACGATGACCGGCGAGGACCATCCCCGGTGCGGCGCTTCGATGATCCCGTAGGTCAGCGCCGCCAGCAGCACCAGCACCGCGGCCTGCCCGAGCGGATCGAAGCGACGGGGCCGCGGGGCGCGGGACTCGGGGACGAAGCGCAGCGTGAGGAAGATCGCCGCGGCGCCGATCGGGAGGTTGACCAGGAAGATCGCCCGCCAGTCGAGGATGGAGACCTGAAGGCCCCCGAGGACCGGCCCCAGCGCCATCGCGGCTCCGAACACCGCGCCCCAGACCCCGATGGCCCGCGCCCGCTCGCGAGGCTCGGTGAACGTGTTGGTGATGATCGACATCGCGACCGGGTTCAGCATCGAGGCTCCGATCGCCTGCAGGACCCGGAACGCGACGAGGAGCTCGACGGTGGGCGCGAAGCTGCAGAGCAGCGAGGCCGCGGAGAACAGCGACAGCCCGGCGACGAAGATGCGCCTGCGGCCGAAGCGGTCGGCCATCGAGCCCGAAAGCATCAGCAGGCTCGCCATCACGACGGTGTAGGCGTCAACCGTCCACTGCAGGCCGGAGATCCCGGCGTCGAGGTCTCGCCCGATCGTCGGCAGGGCGACGTTGACGACGGTGATGTCGAGCCCGACGAGGAAGAGGCTGGTGCAGCAGATCAGCAGGATTCCGATCCGCCGGCTCCTGCTCAGCTGGTCTGCGGTCACCTGCTCTCCTTCGCCCGGGGACATAATAGTTATATAGCAATAACTATTATGAAATTACCAGTAATTCTGATTCTGTCAAGGGCCTGAGCCGCGCCGACGGCGTCGGCTGGCGGCGCCCACGAGCGTCAGCGGCGTACGCCTGTGGGGCGCCCGCGCCGGGCGCGGGCGCAGCTCACTCCCCGCAGGCCACCGCCCGGGCCAGCAGCAGCTGCCGCTCGCGGTCGTTCTCGCAGAGGTCGGCGGCGCGCAGTAGCTCCTCGCGGGCCTCGGCCGGCCTGCCCAGGCGCTCGAGCAGGTCGCCGCGGACGCTGGGCAGCAGGTGGTACGCGCGCAGGGCGGGCTCCTCGGCGAGCGCGTCGACCAGCTCCAACGCCGCCTCGGGCCCGAAGGCCATCGACACCGCGACCGCTCGGTTGAGCTCGACCACAGGCGAGCCGGTGACCGCGGCCAGGGCGTCGTAGAGGGCGACGACACGCGGCCACTCGGTCTCCTCGACGCTGGGCGCACGGGCGTGGCAGGCGGCGATCGCGGCCTGAAGCGCGTAGGGACCGAGCGTTCCGCTCAGCTCTTCGGCGCGCCGGAGGGCGGCCAGGCCGCGCTGCACCAGGAGCCGGTCCCAGCGGGCGCGGTCCTGCGCGGCGAGCAGGACCGGCTCACCGTGCGGCCCCACCCGGGCCCGCAGGCGCGAGGCCTGCAGCTCGATCAGCGCCAGGAGCCCGTGGACCTCCGGCTCGCGCGGCATCAGTGCCGCGAGGATGCGGCCCAGGCGCAGGGCTTCGTCGCAGAGCTCCGGACGCGTCCAACGCGCGCCCCCGGTCGCCGTGTAGCCCTCGTTGAAGATCAGGTAGATGACCTCGAGCACCGCGCCGAGGCGCTCGGGCCGCTCGCCGCCGCCGGGAACCTCGAAGGGGACGTGGGCCTCGGTGAGGGTGCGCTTGGCGCGGACGATGCGCTGGGCGACCGTCCCCTCGGCGACGAGGAAGGCCCGCGCGATCTCGGGCGTCGAGAGGCCGCCGACCAGGCGCAGGGTCAGCGCCACGCGGGCGTCCTTGGAGAGGACCGGGTGGCAGGTCATGAAGACGAGGCGCAGGACGTCGTCCTCGACCTCGTCCACCCGCGAGGCGAGCTCGGGCTGGCCGAGCCGCTCGAGCATCTCCAGCTCGCGGCCGATCAGCTCCTGCTTGCGCTCGAGCGCGACGCGGCGGCGCAGCGAGTCGACCCCGCGGCGCCTGGCGACCGCCATCAGCCAGGCCGCCGGCCTGTCCGGCACGCCCGAGCGGGGCCACTGCTCGAGGGCGGCGACGAACGCGTCCTGGGCCAGGTCCTCGGCGACCCCGACGTCGCGGACGACGCGAGTCAGCCCAGCGATCAGCGGGGCCGACTCGATCCTCCAGACGGCGTCGATCTCGCCGTGGGTCGCGGCACCGCCCACGGCTAGCCCTGGGCTTCGAGCCGCTCGCCCAGCCGCTCGTTGGCCTCGCGCAGCTCGGGGGTGAGCTGCTCGTCGAAGTCATCGAGCTCGGCGATCTGGCGCAGCTCGATCTCGGTGCCCCCGTCGAAGGGCGCCCGCTTCAGCCACTCGATCGCCTCCTCGCGCGACCCGCATTCCCAGAGCCAGTAGCCGGCGACGATCTCCTTGGCCTCGGTGAAGGGGCCGTCGATCACCGTGCGCTCGCCGCCCTCGAAGCGGACCCGGGCGCCCTGGGAGGTCGGGCGCAGGCCCTCGCCCGCCAGCATCACCCCGGCTTTGACCAGCTCCTCGTTGTACTTGGTCATCTCCTCCAGCAGCTCCGTGCTGGGCATCTCGCCTGCCTCGGACTCGCGGCTGGCGGGGACAAGAACCATGAAACGCATGCTGCCTCCTCGTTCGTTTGGGTGTTTCTACCTACCCGTCGAACGAGGAGGGGCAAAATCGACATCGCCTCCGGATCTCCGGCTCCCGCCGCCGCTCGAACACGGGTCCAGCCGACGTCGTCGCCCGCCGGTCGGGCGCCTAGCATCCCCCCATGGCAACCTGCGTGGTCACCGGCGGCGCCGGCTTCCTCGGCTCCCACCTCTGCGAGCACCTGCTGGGGCGGGGCCACCGCGTGCTCTGCCTCGACAACCTCGAGACCGGCTCGCTGGAGAACATCGCCCACATCCGCGAGGCGGCCTTCGAGTTCCGCAACCTCGACATCACCGAGCAGGTCGAGATCCCCGAGGACGTCGACTT